>NZ_JAAGPO010000139.1:0-28692 GCF_017104825.1 Burkholderia sp. Ac-20345
TCATCCAGTGTCAGAATTTCGCTATCGAGCTCGAATCGCACCGATCCAACGGTTGGTGTCAGCTTGGTAACGTCCGCCTCTGCTTGCCCAATTAAACTGCGCACCCATTCCAGTTGTTTAGCCACCGCCACCTTCGCCTTCGCCTTCGCCTTCGCCTTCGCGAGCGCGTCGCCGCGTCTCACATGCCGAGCGCGTGCACGCCGACGAGCAGCAGCGCGCCGATCGCGATCAGCAGCAGCGCGTGAATGCGCGTATACATCACGCACAGCGTCGACGCGACCGCGATCGCGCGCGCGGCCCAGCCGCCGTCGAGCGCCTGCAGCAGCACCCACACCGACGCGAGGATCATGCCGGCCGCGACCGGGCGCAGGCCGGCCTCGAGCGCAATCTGCCAGCGCGCGCCCTGATGCCGCCGCCACAGATGCGCGACGCCGTAGATCAGGAACGCAGTCGGGCCGAACAGCGCGAGCGTCGCGATCACCGCGCCCCAGAAGCCGGCCACCTGCCAGCCGATCAATGTTGCGAGCAGCGAGCCGGGGCCCGGCGCCATCCGCGCGATCGCGAAATCGTTCACGAATTGCGTGGCGGTCATCCAGTGATGCACGTCGACCACCTGCCGCTGGATGTCGGCGATGATCGCCTGTCCGCCGCCGATCGTCGCGATCGACAGCGGCGCGAACACGCCGAACAGCGCGGCGTAGCGTTGCGATGCGGTCATGGCGAGTCGTTCCCGGCCGGTGTTGCGGCCGCGCGGCGGTATTCGAGCGCGACGCTCAGCGTGCCGCCGATCAGCACGGTCCATACGAGCGGCCAGTGCAGCACCGCAACCGACACGAAGGTGAGCGCCATCACCGCGAACGGCAGCGCGCGGCGCGGCAGCCGGCGCACGGCGGTGATCGCCATCGAGATCGACAGCCCGATCGCCGCGGCCGCCGCGCCGGCGAGCGCGACATGCGTGAGCGGAAAGCGCGTGAGGGTAGAGAAGCCGATGCCGAACAGCACGATCAGCACGGCCGGCGGTGCGATGATGCCGGTGAAGCCGGCCACGGCGCCGCGCCATCCGGCGAGCCGGTAGCCGATCCAGATCGCGAGGTTCTTCACGTTGACGCCCGGCAGCGCCTGCGACAGCGCGAGGCCGTTGAGGAACGCCTCCTCGTCGAGCCAGCGCCGCTCGTACACGAAGTCGCGCATCATCCGGCCGCTGAGCCCGCCGCCGAAGCTGGTCAGGCCGATCTGCGAGAACGCGATGAACAGCGCGAGCACGCCGGGCGGTGGTGCATCGCCCGCAGGCGGCGCAGGCGAGGTGGTGACGGAGGGCGGCGGCATCGGGCGGGCGGCGCGTGGCGGTTGGGCGGTCGCTCATGTTAGCAAGCGGACCCTGTCAGCACGCTGACATGGGCTTGGCGGCGACGCGATGAAAGCCCGCGGCCGATTCGACGGGCGCGTTCAGGCGCATCCGGCGCATCCGGCACACCCAGCACACCCAGCACACCCAGCACACCCAGCACACCCAGCACACCCAGCACACCCAGCGCACCCAGCACATCCGCAAATCCCTCGCGGGCGTACCCCGTCGCCGCTACGCGCGCACGACCGTCACCCCTGCCGCCTCGATCGGCTTCGTCAGCGCGGCGTCGGTTTCCTTTTCGACCACCACGGTATGCGCCAGCGTGATTTCGCCGATCACGAATTGCGACGCCGCGCGCAGCTTCGACTGCGACGCGAGCACGACCGTTTCGGCCGCGCGTTCGGCCAGCGCGCGCTTGATCGCCGCTTCCTCGAAATCGCCGGTGCTGAGCCCCGCGACCGGATGCACGCCCGTGACGCCCATGAAGTACAGGTCCGCATGGATGCGTGCAATGCCTTCCATGGCCGCCGCGCCGACGGCGACGATCGAATGCTTGTAGAGCCGCCCGCCGATCAGGATCACGTCGATCGACGGATGCGCGGCGAGCGCGACCGCGACACTCGGGCTGTGCGTGACGATCGTCGCGCGCAGGTCGGCCGGCAACTGGCTGACGAGTAGCGCCGAGGTCGTGCCGCCGTCGACGATCGCCACTTGCCCCGGCGCGATCATCTCCGCGGCCCGCCGCGCGATGCGCCGCTTTTCGGCCGTCTCGAGCGCCTCGCGCTGCGCGAACGGCGCAACGGCCGGCGACGCCGGCAGCGCGCCGCCATGCACGCGCTGCAGCAGGCCTTCGGCCGCGAGCTCGCGCAGGTCGCGGCGGACCGTGTCTTCGGACACGCCGAATTGCGCGCTCAGCTCCACCGCCAGCACCTGGCCGTCGCGCGCGAGTGCGTCGAGGATTGCTTTCTTGCGTTGTGTCGTCAGCATCGTGATTGCACGAATTTTCTTGAAATTGCACGAATATGCACGTTACCATGGGCGCCGTCTTTTGTCGAACCGGAGGCTGGGATGGCTGCAACGCGGGACCGTGTCCGCATCGTCGATACGACGGTGCTGTCCGATGACTGGTATGTGCTGAAGAAGGTGACGTTCGATTTCCTGCGCCGCGACGGAACGTGGCAGCGCCTGAGCCGCGAGACCTACGATCGCGGCAATGGCGCGACGATCCTGCTGCGCAACGCCGAGACGGGCGACGTGCTGCTGACGCGGCAGTTCCGGATGCCGGCATTCGTCAGCGGGCACGACGGCATGCTGCTCGAGGCCGCCGCCGGCCTGCTCGACGACGCGACACCCGAAGCGCGCATCCGCGCCGAGGCCGAGGAGGAAACAGGCTTTCGCGTGCGCGACGTGCGCAAGGTGTTCGAGGCGTTCATGAGCCCGGGCTCGGTGACGGAGAAGCTGCATTTCTTCGTCGGCGAATACGATGCGTCGCTGCGCACCGGCGACGGCGGCGGCGTCGCGGAAGAGGGCGAGGATCTCGAGGTCGTCGAGATGCCGCTGCAGGCTGCGCTGGACGCGGTCGAGCGCGGCGAGATCGTCGATGCGAAGACGATCATGCTGCTCCAGTACGTCGCGCTGCGGGAAACCGCCGGCGCGCGCCTGGCATGACGCCGCTGCTCGTGCTGGTCGCCGGCCCCTATCGCAGCGGCACGGACGGCGACCCCGCGCGCATCGCCGCGAACCTGGGCCGGCTGGAGGAGGCTGCGCTCGCCGTGTATCGCCGCGGGCACATGCCGATGATCGGCGAGTGGGTGTCGCTGCCGCTCGCCGTCGCGGCCGGATCGCGACAGGTCGGCGACGCGATCAGCGAGGCGTTCCTGTATCCGGCCGCGCACCGGCTGCTGCGCCGCTGCGATGCGGTGCTGCGTATCGATGGCGCGTCGCGTGGGGCGGACATGGACGTCGGTCTTGCAAGGCAGCTCGGCAAGCCGGTCTATTTCGCGGCCGAAGAAATTCCGGTCGCGCAGGACGATTCGGATAGCTGAGCAGGCGGGGAGGCGTCTGGCCACGGCCGCACCGGCGGCTCCCCGCATCGCTAGGCCGCCTGCATTGCCCGCGGCTGTGCAAGCATCACGTCATGCCGTTGCATCGCGCATGCCGCGCTGCGCGCCAACCGGCGTATGATCGCGACGCCACCCGCGCACCGCTCGACGCTACCGCCGCCTCATCATGCCGTTTTCCGATTCCGCTGACTCCACAGCTGCTGCCGCCGCTGCGCAACTACCCGCCGATCTTGTCGCCTCCGCCGTTGCCGCGCTCGCACGCGCCGACGCATTGCTCGTGACGGCCGGCGCCGGTATCGGCGTCGATTCCGGGCTGCCCGATTTTCGCGGCACGGACGGGTTCTGGCGCGCGTATCCGGCACTGCGCCACGAGCGTTTCGAATTCCACGAGATCGCATCACCGCACGCGTTCCGAGCGCGCGCACCGCTCGCGTGGGGCTTCTACGGGCACCGTCTCGCGCTCTACCGAGCGACGGTGCCGCATGCGGGCTTCGCGATCCTGCGTCGCTGGATCGACGCGATGCCGAACGGCGGCTTCGTGCTGACGAGCAACGTCGACGGCCAGTTCCAGAAAGCCGGCTTCGATCCGGCGCGGATCGTCGAGATCCACGGTTCGATCCACGCGATGCAGTGCCTGCGCCCCTGTTCGGACGATACGTGGGATGCGGCGCCGTTCGTGCCGGACGTCGACGAAGCCACCTGCCGCCTCGTCGGCGACATGCCGCGCTGCCCGCACTGCGGCGGCCTCGCGCGGCCGAACATCCTGATGTTCGGCGACACCGGCTGGCTCGGTGCGCGCTACGACGCGCAGGAGCGCGCGCTGGAAGACTGGATCGCGCAAGCCGGGCGGGTCGCGGTGGTCGAGATCGGCGCCGGCACCGCGATTCCGACCGTGCGCCTGCTGAGCGAACGGCTCGGCGCCGACGTGATCCGCATCAACGCGCGCGAAGCGCATGCGCGCCGTGCGGACGTGATCGGCTTGAAGGGCGGCGCGCTCGCGACACTGAGTGCGCTCGATCTCGCCTGGCACGGCGACTGAGCACCGCGCCACTGGCCGACCGGCGACGACCGCGCAGTTACGGTTGCGCGACGAGCGCCTGCACGAGCGCCGGCGCGACGGGGGAACCGAGGCCGGTCACGTAGTCGTAGCTGCCCGCTGCGCTGCAGATGCTGCCGCAACTGCCGTTGGACCCGGTCGTCACGTCGTGAAAGTTGCTGCCGTACGCGTTTTTGCCGACCGTATAAAGCGCGTCGTAGGTACCGGCCAACGATTTCTTGCCGGCCGCCGTACGCAGCGAATTGGCGATCGCGACGAGCGCCGACCATTGCGGTGCGCCTGCGCTCGTACCGCCGACCTCGAACCAGCCGGCCTGCCCCTGATAGGTGACCGAGTCGTACACGGCGAAGCCGCTGGACGGATTCGCGTCGTAGCTGACGTCGGGCACGCCGCGCTTGCCGGCCACCGGAATCGGCCACGCGGTCTGGCCGGCCGGCTCGGCCTCGGTCGTGCTCACGCCGCCGCCGCTGCCGCTCCATGCGGCTTCGCCGACATAGTTGCCGGCCGCATCGGACGACAGCGTCGTGCCGCCGACCGACACCACGTAGGGCGATGCCGCCGGGTACTCGGTCCCGGTGCCGCTGTCGCCGGACGACGCGACGAACGTGACACCCGCGACGTTGAAGTGGCTGTCGAAGCCGGCCTCGCTGCTGAATTCGTTGCCGCCGAAACTCATCGACACGACCGATGCGCCGCGCTTCACCGCGACGTCGACCGCGGCCAGCAGGTCGCTGAAGCTGGCGGATGCGGCCTCGACGAGCACGATCTTCGCCTTCGGCGCGATCGCATGCACCCATTCGACGTCGAGCGATATCTCGAGCGACCAGCCTGAATCCGCCTTGGGCCGCGTACCGTGTGCGTATACCTTGGTGAAACAGCCGTTCGACGACGTGCAGGCCGGCAGCGAGAACGCGTTGCTGAACACGCCGAGATCGGACTCGATCTTCGGGTCGTCGTATGCGTCGACGATCGCGACGGTCATCCCGTCGCCCTGGTTGGCGATCGAGTCGAAGCCGTAGGCATGCCGGGTGAGTGCCGGCGTGAGGCCGGCGATCGCGGCCGTGCTTGCACGCGGCTTCGTGTGGAACGGCGGGCGTGCGAAGCCTTTCGGTGCACGATTGCCCTCGACGTAGGACGGCGGCCCGTTGCCGTCGGCGAGTGCGACGCCCGATGCGAGCAGCGACGCGCACAGCGCCGGAATCAACATGGATGACAGGCGGATATTGTTCATTTTTCGAGTCTCCATGTCGATGGAGTGGATTGGCGAAATCATTCTACGAAATCGACTGCGTCAATTGCACGGAATATCGGCCGGATGCGGGAATGTCTGATAAGGGAAAGTACGTGGAGCACGCCTTTTTTAAGGGTTCGCCCGCGCCTGATCGAATTGCTTTATCGATTTTTGAAAAGCCGATAAATATTCGGTCGATTCAAAATGGATTCGTAATGTCAGATGTAATTGTTTGGAAAATATCGACGTGCGGTGCACGCATGGAAATAATGAAACGCATCGCGCTATGGCGACACGATCCGGCGCTCGCGGGCCCGGCGCGCCGGCATTGCCGGCGTGGCGCGATTCCGCATACAGTTCAGCGTAGGCCGCGTCCGCTACGCGGCGGCGCCAGTGAGGAGTGCCCTTGTTCTATTCGATCGTCGCAATCTTCGTCGGCGCCGGGCTCGGCGCGTTGCTGCGCTGGTTCCTGAGTCTCGCGCTCAACGAATTCTTTCCCGCCGTGCCGCTCGGCACGCTTGCCGCGAACCTGATCGGCGGCTACGTGATCGGCATCGCCGCTGTCGCGTTCACGACCCGCGTCGGGTTGCCGCCCGAGTGGCGGCTGTTCGTGATCACGGGCTTTCTCGGCGGCCTCACGACGTTCTCGACCTATTCGGTCGAAGTGATGACGCATGCGGTGCAGGGCGAATTCGGATGGGCGTTTGCGGTGGCTGCCCTACACTTGACTGGATCGTTCGCGCTGACGGCGCTCGGCATGTGGACCGCGCGCGTATGGCTCGCGGCGGCCTGAGCGTGCCGCCATCGGAGGGTGCGATGGACAAGATCTTCCTGCGCTTCTATGTGCACGAGAAGCACCGGCTGCACTGGAAACCGTTGTGGGAATGGCTGCTGGAGGAGGCGAACCGGATGGGCGTCGCGGGCGGTTCCGCGTTTCGCGCGATGGCCGGGTTCGGCCAGCATCGCGTGCTGCACGAGGACCGCTTCTTCGAACTGCAGGGATCGCTCGCGATCGAGATCGAATTCATCGTCACCGAGGACGAGGCACAGCGCTTGCTCGACCGGCTGTCGCACGAGAAGGTGCGCGTGTGCTACGCGATGATGCCGGCGCGCTTCGGCGTGATCGATACGCTCGACGCACCGCCGGCGCAGGGGCCGGCGGCGTAGGGTACGGCGTCAGATGCCGAACATCGTCAGCGACACGGCGGCGCGCGTGACGATCATCAGCAGCACCTGCACGATCACGAACAGCAGGATCGGCGACAGGTCGATGCCGCCGAGATTCGGGATGACGCGGCGCAGCGGGTTCAGGAACGGCGCGGTGAGCTGGAAGAGGATCGGCATCGCCGGCGAACGCGGGTTGAGCCACGACAGCAGCGCCATCAGGATCGTCATCCAGATCACGAGATTGAGCGCCCACTTCACGACGGTGAGCAGCGCGACCACGACGAGCGTCGCGATTACCGACGCCGGGTCGAAGCCGGCCATCACGACCATCAGCACGACGTAGACGAGCGCGGTGAGCAGCGCGGCGACGACGCTGGCCCAGTCGATGCCGCGCACGCCCGCGATCACGCGGCGCAGCGGCAGCACGAGCCAGTTGGTCGCCTGCAGCACGGCCTGCGTGACGGGGTTGTACGGTGGCACGCGGACGGCCTGCATCCAGACGCGCAGGATCAGCGCGGCGCCGAACAGCGTGAAGACGGTATTGAGCAGAAAACGGGCGATCTCGCCGAACATCGTTGGCATCCTTTTTATACAGTCAGTAGCGTGCGGCCGCCAACGCCGGTTGGCGGCGCATCGGCCGACACCTTATCACGCCTCGTCTCGCGACGGGGAGGGGTGCGCGGCCGTGCGCGCGAGCGACGTTTCGACGGCTTCGGCGAGCGCCGGCAGCGACGCCGGCGGCGTGGCGCGCTGCGCCGCGAGCGCGACCGCGCGGCGGGTCAGCAGCGCATACAGCGTCGCGTGATCGCCGCCGCGCGTTTCAAGCAGTGCCAACTGGCGTTCGACGATGCCCGTATCGCCGCGCGACACCGGGCCGGAGAGCGCATTCGCGAGCCCCTTGTCGCGCGCGGTCTCGATCGTGCCGGCCAGCATCGGCAGCAGCGCGCGCAGCGCGGCTTCCTCGTCGAAACCGAGGCCGCGCCACAGCTCGACCGCTTCCGCCAGCCCGCACAGCGCGAAGCTGGCCGCGTAGTGCGCGGCCGCGTGATAGAGCATCCGGCCACCGGCCGGAATTGACAGCGGATGGCAGCCGAGTGCGGCAGCAAGTCGCATCAGCGTCGCATGCAACGCGCCGTCGGCTTCGATCGTGACCGAGCAACCGTCGATGCGGGTGAGGTCGGCATCGGTGCCGCCGAACAGGTAGAGCGGATGGAAGCCGCCGGTAGCTGCGCCTTGCTGCTTCGCGGGATCGAGCAGTGCGACCGCCGACGCACCGCTGCAGTGAACGACGGCCTGCTGCGCTGCGCGCGAAGCATCGAAGTGCAGCGCCGCGGCGGTCGACGCGAGATGGTCGTCGGGCACCGTCAGGAAGATCAGGTCGGCGGCGTCGGCGACCTGCTGCGGCGAGTCGACCGCCTGGCAGCCGTCGATGCGCGCGGCGAGCGCCGCGGCCGAGGCGGGCGTGCGGCTTGCGATCGCGACGACCGGGAAGCCGGCCTGCGCGAAGCGCTGCGCGACGCAGCGCGCGAGACGGCCGGCGCCGACGAAGCCGAGGCGGGGTGTGTCGGGGAGGGACATGGCAGCGGGCGTAAGCGAAAACGAAGCAACCGCCAGTATCGCAGGAATGACGGCGGGGCCGCGAAAGGGCTATTTCCATGCAGGCAAGTGCCTGGCTGACCGGTATGCGGCGCGATATCGAGCGTGTATCGATGCATGTATCGACGCGCGGCGTCGCGGTCGATTCACGATCCTGGAATCCGACCCCGAAACATATCGCACCCGTATCCGGCTTGAAATGTCGGCATCTTGTCTCAAATTTGTAATCGTTCATTACGGTTGCGTGCCCGCTGCGCGCGCCGTATCCGGTAAGACTGACCGGCCAGGATGTTGCGACCCGACTCGTCGGACGGAATCGCGCGGCCCGCAAGGGCCGCCGCAGACGCTGCAAGCCGCGCCGCACGGCGGCGCCGGCCGCGTGCAATTGCAATTTGCAACAAATGCACGACACGTGAGGGGTGGGTTTTCGCTACATTGCTTCCATGCGACGTGCATGCCCGCCGTTGCCGACAGGGGCGCATAAAATACCGCTCCAGCAGGAGAATCGAAGTGAAAAAGCTCATTCCGTTCATCGCCGCCGCCGCGCTGGGCCTGGGTGCTGCAAGCGCTGCGCAGGCTCACGTGTCGATCGGGGTCGGCATCGGTATCCCGGTCGCGCCCGCGTATCCCGTCTATGCACCGCCGCCGCCCGTGTACTACGCGCCGCCGCCGCCCGTCTATTACGCACCGGCGCCGGCCTACTACGCGCCGCCGCCCGCCGTGGTCGTCGGCGGCTATGGTGGTGGCTACTACGGCCGTCCGTACTGGCGTCACGGTTACGGCGGCTGGGGCCATCACGGCTGGCGTCGCTGATTTGTGCCGCGCGGCCTGACCGCGCTTGGCGAAACGGCGCAACGTCCCGAGTGGGGCGCTGCGCCGTTTTTCTTTTGGGGCCGCCGCCCGACATCGGCTCGCGGCCCATGCAGGCCGGCCTCGATTACACCGCGTGCACGATCAGGTCGCGGTAGCCGCCGACGATCACGCTGTACGAGAAATATGCGAACAGCAGCGCCGACGCGATGTGACACGCGCGCATCAGCCCGGCGCCCGCGCGCTTGCGGCCCTGGCTTGCGAGCGTGCACATGAAGAGCGTCCACGCGAGTCCGCCGAGGAAAAAGCCCGACAGGAACACCGACGCGGTGGCCGGCGTGGTCGCGCCGGCTTTCGCGATCAGCGCGCCGCCGACCGCCGCGAACCACAGGATCGCGCTCGGCGACGACATCGCGAGCAGCATCCCGCGCAGGAAACTGCGCCGCGCGGTGGCGCGCGGCTGCGGCGTGTCCTCGGCATCGTCGCCGGTCGCCTTGGCCGGCGTGAGCGCTTCGCGCGCCATCTTCCACGTGAGGAGCAGCAGTACCGCACCGCCGCCGATCCACACGATCCAGCGCACCGGCTCGAACTGCAGCAGCACGGCCATCCCCGCGAGCGCGAGCGCCGCGTAGACGAGATCGCCGACGCACGAGCCGATGCCGAGCCAGAAGCCCGGCCGGAAGCCGTGCGACAGCGTCAGCGACAGCATCGCGACGTTCACGAGGCCGATGTCGAGACACAGCGACAGCGACAGAAAGAAGCCGTCGGACAGCATGGAGGCGGGAGGAAAGGTCATCTGCGTTGTTCTTGTAGCAATGGCACGCGATGGGCCGGCAGGCGCCGGCCGCATGGTGTCAGAGACCGATCTCCTGCCAGAGCCGGTCGACGCGCGCCTTCACGGCGGCATCCATTTCGATCGGGCGGCCCCATTCGCGGCTGGTCTCGCCGGGCCACTTGTTGGTCGCGTCGAGCCCCATCTTCGAACCGAGGCCGGCAACCGGCGACGCGAAGTCGAGATAGTCGATCGGCGTGCTGTCGACCATCACGGTGTCGCGCACGGGGTCGATGCGCGTCGTGATCGCCCAGATCACTTCCTTCCAGTCGCGGATGTTCACGTCTTCGTCGACGACCACGATGAACTTCGTATACATGAACTGCCGCAGGAAGCTCCACACGCCGAACATCACGCGCTTCGCGTGGCCCGCGTAGCTCTTCTTCATCTGGACAATGGCCATCCGGTAGCTGCAGCCTTCGGGCGGCAGGTAGAAGTCGGTGATCTCGGTGAACTGCTTCTGCAGCAGCGGCACGAACACTTCGTTGAGCGCGACGCCGAGCACCGCGGGCTCGTCGGGCGGCTTGCCCGTGTAGGTCGAGTGGTAGATCGCATCGCGGCGCATCGTGATGCGCTCGACGGTGAACACCGGGAACCACTCCTGCTCGTTGTAATAGCCGGTGTGGTCGCCGTACGGGCCTTCGAGCGCATGCTCGTACTTGGCCGATGCATTGCCGGCCGGGCGCGGCGGTGCGTTGGCCGGAGCGGGGGTGGGCGAGCCTTCCTGCGGGTAAATGAAGCCTTCGAGCACGATCTCCGCGCGGGCGGGCACCTGGAGCGTGTCGACGCCGGGCGTCAGGCACTTCGCGAGCTCCGTGCGGCTGCCGCGCAGCAGGCCGGCGAACTGGTACTCGGACAGCGAATCGGGCACGGGCGTTACCGCGCCGAGCGTCGTGGCCGGATCGGCGCCGAGCACGACCGCGACCGGATACGGTTTGCCGGGGTTCTGCAGCGCGAATTCGCGGAAGTCGAGCGCGCCGCCGCGATGCGCGAGCCAGCGCATGATCAGCTTGTTGCGGCCGATCAACTGCTGGCGGTAGATCCCGAGGTTCTGCCGCGACTTGTTCGGCCCGCGCGTGACCGTCAGGCCCCACGTGACGAGCGGCCCCGCGTCGCCGGGCCAGCAGGTCTGGATCGGCAGCCGGTTCAGGTCGACGTCGGCGCCTTCCCAGACGATCTCCTGGCACGGCGGCGACGACACCGACTTCGGCGCCATGTCCCACACGGCCTTCGCGAGCGACAGCAGCTTGCCGGCGTCCTTCAGGCTCTTGGGCGGATCGGGTTCCTTCAGCGCGGACAGCAGGCGTCCGAGATCGCGCAGCGAACCGAGCGCGGCGTCGTCGCCCGCATCGACGCCCATCCCGAGCGCGACGCGGCGCGGCGTGCCGAACAGGTTGCCGAGCACCGGGAAGTCGTAGCCGGTCGGTGCGTTGAACAGCAGCGCAGGGCCGCCGGCGCGCAGCACGCGGTCGCACAGCTCGGTCATTTCGAGCACGGGCGACACGGGCTGCGTGACGCGCCGCAGTTCGCCGAGCGCCTCGAGGCGCTGGATGAAATCGCGTAAGTCTTTGTATTTCATGAAGATGGTCCGGGCCACCCGCAACGCGGGCAGCGATGGGCGGGTGCAGCGGCCGGCTGCGACCCCGAATCGACCGACGATTTTACCCGCGCTGCCGCATGCCCGCCCGGCGGAGAAAAAAGTCGACCGCGCGCAAACCCCCTACGGCACGGGGCTCGCGATCTGAAGAGTGCCTTTAAATTACTTTTTGTTATGATTTCAATGTTTTATAGTGTTGACGATCTATAAAACCCTGCTAGAATCCGCTCACATTGGCTGCAGGGTAAAAGGCTTCGAGCCGCCAATCACCGATCTTTGACGCAGCGCGTCACCGTCCGCCGAAACCTGCACGGCGTATCCGACGGCCTTTAGTTGTAGTCACAGCCAGCGCCCCCAGGACGCTGGTTTTTGCGTGGGTGCCACCGCGTATGCCCGCCTCGCCCAGTGTGCGAAGGTGCCGGCCCTCTTACACCGTGGCCTCGAACGGTACTTATACCGTTTCCCCGATGCTTGCACGCCCCAACCAAAGCGTGCGGCGTCGTGATTCCGCGGCGCGTTACCTGTCTCGCCATCGAGCTGAGCGAGCCGCACGAGTCATGTTCATGGGAGATGATCTGAATGAACGCTTGGTTATCGTGGCGTCCTAGTGAGCAGCATGCGCAGTTCGTGCGCAGCATGCTGCGTCGCGGGACGCGTGTCAGTCACCATCTATTCAGCGTTGTCGGCTGTCTCGCTGTCGCAGTTGCGCTTGCACTGTGGCTGCTGCCAACCGTCCGCGGCACGCTCGCCGCGAAGCTGATGCCGGTCGTATCCGCGGCCGTGCAAGCCGGCCCGGCCCGTCTGCTGACCGGCCATCCGCTGCCGAACTTCGCGCCCGCCGGCGCGCAGCCGCAGCAGGAAGACAACGGCCCTGAAACGGATGCGCTTGCGGTCGGCCTCGACGTCGCACCGGAAGCCGCCGCCGCGCAGGGTGATGCATCCAACGGCCCGTCGCCCGTCGCGCTTGCGAAGCTGATCCCGACCCAGCGCGTGGCGGCCGATGCGCGTGACGACCGTGCGCTCGCATCGAATCGCGAACAGGCGCTCGTCGCGACCTACCTGTCGCGCCGTTACCGCGTCGCACAGGAGCCGCTCGGCCAGCTCGTCAAGGCTGCGTTCCAGACCGGCCGCGACGTCGGCCTCGATCCGCTGCTGCTGCTGTCCGTGATGGCGATCGAGTCGGGTTTCAACCCGTACGCCGAAAGCGGCGTCGGCGCGAAGGGCCTGATGCAGGTCATGTCGAAGGTCCATTCCGACAAGTTCGAGTATTTCGGCGGCACCGATACCGCGCTGCAGCCGCTCGCGAACCTCCAGGTCGGCGCGCTCGTGCTGAAGGACTGCATCGCACGTGGCGGCTCGCTCGCGAACGGCCTGCGCATGTACAACGGCTCGACGAACCCCGAGGACAACGGCTACGGTTCGAAGGTGATGGCCGAGCGCGGTCGCTTGCGTGACATCGCGCGTGGCCGTAGCGTGCCGGTCAATGCACCGCAGGCACCGGCTAAGCCGATCGTCACGGCCGCGGCCGTGACGGCAGCAGCAGGCGGCGCGAAGCGCGTGCATGCGACGCTCGAAACCTCGGCGAAGTCGACTGCATCGAAGGAAGCCGCGTCGCAGGACGACGCGAGCGTCGATACGGCTAAGCAGTCGCATGGCAATCGTTCGGAGCTCGGCGCGTAACGTACCGCGCGGCTCCAGCCGGCAGAAAATGAAAAAGGCACCCGATCCGGGTGCCTTTTCTTTTTTTCAGTGGGCGGAGTGGCCGCCGCGCCAGCCGCGTGTCAGTGCTGCCCGAACAGCGTCGCGAGCCGTTCGACCGCTTCCTCGAGCCGAGAGTAGGCGGTCGCATAGGACAGCCGGATATAGTCGCGCGGCGCATGGACACCGAAGTCCATGCCGGGCACCAGCACGACCCCTGCGTCGTGCAGCATCGCCGTCGTGAGCGCGGCGCTGTCGCCGGCGGCCGGGTGGGCGACGCCGCCGCAGTGCGCATACACGTAGAAAGCGCCGTCCGGCATCACGGGCACCGTGAAGCCGAGCCGTTCGAGCGCCGGTGCGATGAAGTCGCGGCGGCGCTTGAATTCGAGCCGGCGCGCTTCGTAGATGTCGAGCGCGGCCGGCTCGAAGCACGCGAGCGCCGCGTGCTGCGCGAGCGCGGACGGGCAGATGAACAGGTTCTGCGCCAGCTTTTCGAACGTGCCGACCAGCGCGGGCGGCACGACCAGCCAGCCGAGCCGCCAGCCCGTCATGCTGAAATACTTGGAGAAGCTGTTCACGGTGACGACGTCGTCGCCGAACGACAGCGCCGACACGGGCGCCGCGTCGTAGCTGAGCCCCTGGTAGATCTCGTCGACGATCGTGAAGCCGCCGCGTACACGCACGGCTTCGACGATCCGCTTCAGCTCGTCGGGTTCGAGCGACGTGCCGGTCGGGTTCGACGGCGAGGCGAGCAGCACGCCGCGCGTGCGGTCGCCCCAGCGCGTGCGGACGTCGTCCTCGGTGAGCTGGAAGCGCGCGTCCGGGCCGCTCGGCACGAGCACCGCGCGGCCTTCGGCCGCCGCGACGAAGTGCCGGTTGCACGGATACGACGGGTCGGGCATCAGCACCTCGTCGTCACGCCCGACGAGCGCGAGGCACGCGAGCAGCAGCGCGGCCGACGCGCCGGCCGTCACGACGATCCGTTCCGGACTGATCGTGAGGCCGTAGGCGCGCGCGTAGTGCGCGGCAATCGCCTCGCGCAGCGGTGCAATACCGAGCGCGCTCGTATATTGCGTGACGCCGCGGCGCAGCGCGGCCGCGGCCGCTTCGACGACCGGCTCCGGCGCGGTGAAATCCGGCTCGCCGATGCCCATGTGGATAACATCGCGCCCGGAGGACTCGAGACGCTGTGCCTCCTTCATCAGTTCCATCACGTAGAAGGGCTGGATCGCGTCGACGCGTGCGGCGAGTCTGACGAGCGAATCGGTGGCGGTATTCATCGGGCGGGCAGGGCGAGGGAGGCGAGGCAAAAGAAAAAACGGGCGCATGCGCGCCCGTTCCGGACCAACGGTATCAGCCGTTGCGGCGCGCCTGCGTTTCGGCGGGGCGCAGCTTCGCGGCGAGCTTGTCGAGCACGCCGTTTACGTACTTGTAGCCGTCGGAGCCGCCGAACGTCTTCGCGAGTTCGACAGCTTCGTTGATGATCACGCGGTACGGCGTTTCGACGTGGTGCGTGAGCTCGAACGTCGCGATCAGCAACACGGCGCGTTCGACCGGCGACAGCTGGTCGATCGGGCGGTCGAGCGACGGCGTCAGCGCTTCGACGAGCGTGGCGTGCTCGCGGATCACGCCGTGCAGGATCGCGTCGAGCAGCTCCTTGTCAGCCTTGTCGTAACCGAGCGCGCCGCGCAGTTGCGCGTCGATCTCACCGGAGGACGCGTTCGACAGCAGCCACTGATACAGCCCCTGCGTCGCCAGCTCGCGCGATTGTCGGCGGGCGCTCTTCTTCATGCGCGCTCCTCTTCGTCGTCTTCGTCTTCCTCTTCGTCCTCGTCGTCATCGCCGAGTTGGTCGAGTGCCATCGTCAGGTTGGCCATCTCGACGGCGACGCGTGCGGCGTCACGACCCTTTTCGGTCATGCGCGCGACGGCCTGCTCGTCGTTTTCGGTCGTCAGGACCGCGTTCGCGATCGGCAGGTTGAAATCGAGGCCGATGCGGGTGATGCCCGCGCCGCTCTCGTTCGACACGAGTTCGAAGTGGTAGGTCTCGCCGCGGATCACCGCGCCGAGCGCGATCAGCGCGTCGAACTGGCCGCTTTCCGCGAGTTTCTGCAGCGCGAGCGGGATTTCCAGCGCGCCGGGAACCGACACGAGCAGCACGTCTTCACCGGTGACGCCGAGGCGCTCCAGTTCCTCGACGCACGCGTCGGCGAGGCCGTTGCACACGGGCTCGTTGAAGCGCGATTGCACGATGCCGATACGCAGGCCGTCGCCTTCGAGATTCGGTTGGTATTGTCCGATTTCCATGATCTTGTCCGTGGTGTGGATGAACGGTTATTGGGCGAAAGCGCCGTGGCGGGTTACGCGTTGGACGCCGGGCAGGACTTGGCTTCGCCGCCGGGCATCGGAATGAAGCCCGTGACTTCCAGGCCGTAGCCGGACATGCTGCCCAGCTTGCGCGGATTCGACAGCACCTGCATCTTGCTGACGCCGACATCGCGCAGGATCTGCGCGCCGATGCCGAACGTCTTGAAATCAACCGGCCGGCGCTTCAGCGCAGCGGCCCTTTCTTCCTCGTCGAACGCCTTGAAGACGTCGATCAGGTGTTCCTTCGTGTCGCCGCAGTTGAGCAGCACGATCACGCCGAGGTCGCGCTCCGCGATCTCGCGCATCGCGGCGTCGAGCGTCCACGAGTGCGTCGACACGCTCGTCTCGAGCAGGTCGAGCACCGACAGCGGCTCGTGCACGCGCACCGGCGTATCGACGTCGGGCGACGGCGCACCGCGCACCAGCGCGATGTGCGGCGAGCCGCTCGGCTGGTCGCGGTACAGCACCGCGCGGAACGTGCCGTGCGCGGTCTGCATCGTGCGCTCGGCGATCCGCTCGATGATCGATTCGGTGCGGCTGCGGTACTGGATCAGGTCGGCGATCGTGCCGATCTTCAGGTTGTGTTCCTGCGCGAACTCGATCAGGTCGGGCAGGCGCGCCATCGTGCCGTCGTCCTTGATGATCTCGCAGATCACCGCGGCCGGCGTGAGGCCCGCGAGCGCGGTGAAGTCGCAACCGGCCTCGGTGTGGCCCGCACGCACGAGCACGCCGCCCGGCTGCGCCATGATCGGGAACACGTGGCCCGGCTGCACGATGTGCTCGGGGCGCACGTCGTGTGCGACCGCCGTGGCGATCGTGTGCGCACGGTCGGCGGCCGAGATGCCGGTCGTCACGCCTTCGGCCGCTTCGATGCTGACCGTGAAGGCGGTGCCGTACTGCGTGCCGTTGCGGTAGGTCATCAGCGGCAGGTGCAGCTGCTTGCAGCGTTCCTGCGTCAACGTCAGACAAACCAGGCCGCGGCCGAACTTGGCCATGAAGTTGATCGCTTCCGGCGTGACGAATTCGGCGGCGATCACGAGGTCGCCCTCGTTTTCGCGGTCTTCTTCGTCGACCAGGATCACCATCCGGCCGGCTTTCAGCTCGGCGATGATGTCGAGCGTGGAGGCGAGCGTCATAAGGGGGCGAGAAAGAGGAAAGTGCGTATTTTACGCCAGCCGGACGGCGTTTCGGCTGGCATGGGCCGCGCGCCGTCGACAAGCGCTCCGGAAAGCGCTGTGGCCGGCCTGCGCGGCAGGTCTGGCCGGCTGCGGCGCGCAACCTTCACGCGGGTGCGGACGGTAGCAGGCCGGGCTTCGCCCGGCCGCGCGTCAGGCGTGCTGGTCGCGCCCGCCCAGGTAGTCGAGCTTGCCGAGCTCGACGCCGCTGTGGCGCAGGATGTCGTAAGCGGTTGTCACGTGGAAGAAGAAATTGGGCAGCACGAAATTCAGCAGGTACGACTGGCCGCTGAACTCGATCGGGCCGACGCGCATCTTCAGCACGATCTGGCGCGCCTCGCTGCCGTCGATCTGCGCGGCGTCGAAGCTTTTCAGGTAGTCGATCGTCTTCTGGATGCGGGCGTGCAGTTCGTCGAAGGTTTGCTCGACGTCCGGGTAGCTCGGGATCTCGACATCGGCGAGGCGCGCGGCGCAGCCCTTGGCCGTGTCGGTCGCGATATAGACCTGCCGAACGAGCGGCAGCATGTCCGGGTACAGGCGGGCGCCGACGAACACCGACGGATCGATCTGCTTTTCGGCCGCGTGTGCCTGCGCCTTGCCGAGGATGTGCTGCAGGTTGGACAGGCCACGGATCAGCACGGGCACGGAAGCCTGATACATCGAGATGGACATGGGGACGACTCCTTGAGGAAGAGGGTGGCCGGTACGCGGTGCGCCGTGCGTTGCGGCGTTGAAACTGCTGTCGACGCATCTTAGCGCGGCGGCATGACCCGTGCGCGTCGTTGGCCATTCGGCCGGGTGTCGGCTGTGCGACTGGCCAGTCGATGCGATGCAGTCGTCCCGATTGCACCGGAATACCGGGCCTCACCGGCATCACGCGTCGATCCGTAAAAAGTCGTATCATGAAACACGAAACATGAAATATGAAGTAACGGAGACCCACATGATCGAACTCGACCGCGTCGCGTCGGCCGTCCTTGCCCGGCTGGCGTCTTTCGGCCAGGAAAACGATGCGCGGATGGACGACCGCAGCCGCAAGATGCTCAACCTCGAGCCGGCCACGGCCGAACTGCTGTACCTGCTCGTCACCGGCGCACGGCGCCGGCGCGTGCTCGAGATCGGCACGTCCAACGGCTATAGCGCGATCTGGCTCGCCCATGCCCTGCGCGAAACGAACGGGCAGCCGCTCGTCACCGTCGAGTACTCGCCCGACAAGGCCGAGCAGGCGAGGGCCAACCTGCGCGCGGCGTCGCTGCAGGATTGGGCGCAGGTGATCGAAGGCGATGCGACGCAGGTCTGCACGGCCGCGACGGGCCCGTTCGACTGCGTGTTCTTCGACGCCGACCGGGTGAGCGCGCCGCAGCAGCTCGCGCACCTGTTGCCGAAGCTGACGGCCGACGCGCTGCTCGTCGCGGACAACGCGCTGTCCCATCCGGACGAAATCGCCGGCTATCTCGCCGCGGTCGACGCATCGAGGCAGTTCGACACGACGATCGTGCCGGTCGGCAAGGGGCTCCACATCGCGCGTCGCCGGCGGTTCGCATGACGCGGGCCACACTCGAGCGCACGACACTGGGGCGCGACGCGTACGGGGCGATCCGCGAGATGCTGGTCGACGAAGCGCGCTTCGCGGCAGGCGAGAAGATCAGCATCGAGGCGCTGTCGCGCGATCTCGGCATCAGCCGCTCGCCCGTGTGGGCGGCGGTCTCGCGCCTGGAAGCCGAGGGGTTGCTGCAGGTCGTGCCGCGCCAGGGCGTGTTTGTCATCGCGTTCGACCGCGCGCGGATCGTGGCCATCTTCGAGGCGCGGGAGGCGCTCGAGGGCATGGCCGCGCGCCTGGCGGCCGAGCGCATGACGCCCGACGATCACGGGGCGCTGGACGAAGCGTTGACGCGGCAGGCAAACGCGGTCGACACGCGCGACGGCGATGCCTACCGCATCGCCAACCTCGACTTTCACCACGGGCTGCTCGCCACGGCGCGCAACACGACGATCGAGACGTCGCTCAGGGCGCTGTATGCGCAGGTGCAGACGATGTGTTCGGGCGGCGCGAGTCCGATGGGCGATTGGGCACGACTGGGCGGGAATGTCGCCGAACACCGGCAGGTGTTCGACATGATCGCGAAGGGTGATGCGGAAGGTGCGGAGCGCGCGGCACGCGAGCATGTGCGGCAGTTGCTCGGGACGATTCTGGTGCGCGCGGGAGGGGAGGAGGCAGAGGCGTGATCGCCTGAGGGCGATGGCGCGAAGGATGGAGAAAAGTGGCGGCCGACCGTGCTTCGGGGGCCGCCCGCGCGATCAGTCCTGATGCGCGCCCTGCGACGTCGACAGCATTCGCTCCACATACCGCGCAATCATGTCGACCTCGAGATTGACCTTGTCGCCAGCCTTCACGTGGCGCAGCGTCGTGACCTCGACCGTATGCGGAATCAGGTTGATCGAGAACTCGCAGCCGTCCGCGCGATCGTCGATCGTGTTGACGGTCAGGCTCACGCCGTTGACCGTGATCGACCCCTTGTACGCGAGATAGCGGCCGAGCTCGCGCGGCGCGACGATGCGCAGTTCGTGCGACTCGCCGACCGGCGCGAAGCGCGACACGGTGCCGAGGCCGTCCACGTGACCCGACACGATGTGCCCGCTGAGGCGGTCGTGCGCGCGCAATGCCTTCTCGAGGTTCACGTCGCCGGGTGCGCCGAGGCCAACCGTGCGGTTCAGGCTTTCGCGCGACACATCGACGTCGAACGACGCGTCGGTCTTTTCGATCACCGTCATGCACGCGCCCTGGATCGCAATGCTGTCGCCGAGCGCCACATCGGCGAGATCGAGCCCACCGGCCAGCATGGTCAGACGCACGCCGGCATCGGCCGACGCGCCGAGCGGCTGGATCGATTCGATACGGCCGACCGCCGCGACAATTCCGGTAAACATCCTGACGATCCTGTTCAGTGAGTGGCGTCGGGCGGCGTGAAGCGCGCGAGGATCCGCAGGTCGTCGCCGACCCGCTCGAACCCGTGGAACGACAGCCGCGTGCGCGTCTCGAGGCTCGCCGGCGCGGCGAGATCGAACATGCCGGCCGCATCGGCGCCCAGCAGGCTCGGTGCGAGGTAGACGAGCAATTCGTCGACGCACTGCTCGCGCAGCAGCGAGCCGTTCAGCTTGTGGCCGGCCTCGACGTGCAATTCGTTGACGCCGCGCGCGCCGAGCGCCGCGAGCATCGCGGGTAGGTCGACCTTGCCGTGCGCATTCGCGAGCGGCACGATTTCCGCGCCGCGCGACTTCAGCACGTTCGCGCGCACTTCGCCGGCGGCGTCGAGCCGGCCGCAGAAGATCAGCAGCGGCGCGCCTTCGAGCAGCCGCGCGTCGAGCGGCAGGTCGAGGCGGCTGTCCACCAGGATGCGCTGCGGCTGGCGCGGCGTATCGATGCCGCGCACGGTCAGCAGCGGGTTGTCTTCACGCACGGTGCCGATGCCGGTGAGGATCGCGCAGGCGCGCGCACGCCACGCGTGCCCGTCGAGGCGCGCGGCCTCGCCGGTGATCCACTGGCTTTCGCCGGACGGCAGCGCGGTGCGGCCGTCGAGCGACGCGGCGGTCTTCATCCGCACCCACGGGCGGCCGCGCGTCATCCGCGACACGAAGCCGATGTTCAGCTCGCCCGCTTCATGCGCGAGCAGCCCGCAGCGCACGTCGATGCCTGCGTCGCGCAGCATCCCGAGGCCGCGCCCCGATACCTGCGGGTTCGGGTCTTCCATCGCGGCGACGACCTTCGCGACGCGCGCGTCGATCAGCGCATTCGCGCACGGCGGCGTGCGGCCGAAATGGCTGCACGGCTCGAGCGTCACGTAGACGGTCGAACCGGCGACGTCGTAGCCGCGTGCGCGTGCGTCCTTCAGCGCCTGCACTTCCGCGTGATCCTGGCCGGCCGGCTGCGTGAAGCCTTCGCCGATCACGTCGCCGTCCTTGACGATCACGCAGCCGACACGCGGGTTCGGCGCCGTCGTATACATGCCGCGCGCGGCGAGCGTGAGCGCGCGCTGCATGTGGGCGAAATCGATATCCGAGAACATGCGCGCGGACCCGGGTCAGGCAGCGAGTGCCGCGAAGGCGCGGCGCGCGGCCGCGAGCGTCGCGTCGATCACCGCGTCGTCGTGCGTGCTCGACACGAAGCCGGCCTCGTACGCGGACGGCGCGAAATACACGCCTTCGTCGAGCATCAGGTGGAAGAAGCGGTTGAAGCGCTCGGTGTCGCTCTTCGTCACTTCGGCGAAGCTGGTCGGCACGCGTTCGGCGAAGTAGAGGCCGAACATCGCGCCGATCGAGTCGGCCGCGAACGGCACGCCGGCCGCACGCGCTTCGGCCGCGAGGCCGTCGGCGAGGCGCTTCGTCTGCGCGGTGAGCGCGTCGTAGAAGCCGGGCGCCTGGATCAGCTGCAGCGTCTTCAGGCCCGCGGCAACCGCGATCGGGTTGCCCGACAGCGTGCCGGCCTGGTAGACGCCGCCGAGCGGCGCGAGGTGGGCCATGATGTCGCGGCGGCCGCCGAACGCGGCAGCCGGCATCCCGCCGCCGATCACCTTGCCGAGGCAGGTGAGGTCGGCCGTGATCCCGTAGTACGCCTGCGCGCCGCCGAGTGCGACGCGGAACCCGCACATCACTTCGTCGAAGATCAGCACGGCGCCGTGCTTCGTGCACAGCGCGCGCAGCGCGTTCAGGAATTCGGGCGTGCCGCGCACGAGGTTCATGTTGCCCGCGACCGGCTCGACGATCACGGCGGCGATCTCGTCGCCGAACGCGCCGAATGCTTCTTCGAGCGCGGCGACGTTGTTGTATTCGAGGACGGTCGTGTGCTTCGCGATGTCCGCAGGCACGCCGGCCGACGTCGGGTTGCCGAACGTCAGCAGGCCCGAGCCGGCCTTCACGAGCAGGCTGTCCGCGTGGCCGTGGTAGCAGCCTTCGAACTTGACGATGCGGCTGCGGCCCGTGAAGCCGCGCGCGAGACGCAGCGCGCTCATCGTGGCCTCGGTGCCGCTCGACACCATCCGCACCTGTTCGATCGACGGCACGAGCTTGCAGATTTCCTCGGCGATCTCGATCTCGGCTTCGGTCGGCGCGCCGAACGAGAAGCCGTCGGCGAGCACGTTCTGCACGGCCGACAGCACTTCCGGATGGACGTGGCCGACGATCATCGGGCCCCACGAGCCGATGTAGTCGATGTACTGCTTGCCGTCGGCATCCCAGAAATACGGACCTTGTGCGCGCGCGACGAAGCGCGGCGTGCCGCCGACCGAACGGAATGCGCGCACCGGCGAGTTGACGCCGCCGGGAATGGTCTTCTGGGCGCGTTCGAAGAGGATCTGATTGTTGGACATGGACGAAACCTGCGAGAGAAGGGCGCGGGGGGCCTGTGCACGGGCCGCGGCGCCTGGGCGGAACGATCGTCTGATTGTACCGGAGACGCGCGCGGCGGGCCCGCGGCGCGGTCTGCGGCCTTTCGGCGCGTGAGGGATGGCGCGGGCCGGGAAGGAGGAGGGGCGATTCGGCCCCGTTATCGATCCGGCAACGGTGGCGGCTTGCGCTTGCCGGTCAGCTCGGCCCAGCGCTTCTCGAGCGGGCCCTCGACCATCGGCTTGATCACCGTGCCGGAGCTCTGCGCATCCCAGGTCTGCACCGAGTACGGATGGACGCGCAGCGCGTCGCGCGCGATCACGACGTCCTGGTGCGCGTCGACCAGCCAGTCGTACACGAAGTTGATGCACAGCCGGTAGCCGCGCTTCGTCGACGGATCGGCCACCTCGTACGGTGCGCGCGTCACGTAGCCGGAACCGAACACGCCCTTGGGCTCCTTCGCGACGCGATGCAGGAACACGCGGTCGCCCGGCAGGATGCCGCGCGCGAAGCCGCAGCCCCACACGTCGTGCACGGCCTCGCCGGCCTTCACGCGCGCGGCGACGTCGGGCAGTTCGGGCCACGGCCATTTCTTGGGGCTCCAGATCAACAGGAAAGCGGTCATCGGTTCGATCGTGTGTCGTATTGGTCAGACAAGAGGGGCGAGGAGCTGCAAGCTTAATCGAATCTCCGCGCTCGATCCCGTGTGGCGGGCGCCGCGCCGGTACTTTTCGGCCCGCCGTGCACTGGAGCCGCCGGCACGCAAAAAAGTTGCGCGTACAATCATGGGCCTGGGCGCGCCGTTCGCGGTGCGGCCTCCCGTCTTCACCGCCACACGCGCCCCGATGCGCGCGGGCTCCATTCCGGATACCCATGTCTCACGTCATCCGACGCCGGCCCGATGCCCGGCTGATCCTGTTGCTCGGCGCGCTCGCCGCCTGCGGGCCGATCGCTACCGACATGTACCTGCCGAGCCTGCCGTCGATCGCCGACGGCTTCTCCGTCAGCCCCGGCGCCGCGCAGCGCACGCTCACGAGCTTCATGGCCGGCTTCTCGGTCGGCATGCTGCTGTACGGCCCGCTGTCCGACACGTGGGGCCGACGCCCCGTGCTGCTCGGCGGCATCGCGCTGTTCACGCTTGCGAGTATCGGCTGCTTCGTGTCGACCTCGATCGACATGCTGATCATCGTGCGCTTCCTGCAGGCGCTCGGCGCGGGCGCCGCGTCGGTGCTGTCGCGCGCGATCGCGCGCGACGCGCACGAGCCGACCGACGCGGCGAAGGTGCTGTCGATGGTCGCGATCGTCACCGCGGTCGGGCCATTGCTCGCGCCGCTGATCGGCGGGCAGATCCTGCGCTTCTCCGGCTGGCGCGGCGTGTTCGTCGTGCTGGCCGTGTTCGGCGCGGTGTGCGCGGCGACCGCGTACCTGCGCGTGCCCGAAACCTGGCCGAAGGAGCGGCGCAAGAGCGCGGCCGTGCTCGCGTCGTTTGCGTCGTACGGGCGCATCCTGTCCGATCCGGTCGCATGGGGGCACATGCTGTGCGGCGGGATGGCATTTGCGTCGATGTTCTCGTACATCACCGCCACGCCGTTCGTGTACATCGAGTATTTCCATGTGTCACCGCAGCACTACGGGCTGCTGTTCGGCCTGAACGTCGTCGGCATCATGATCGGCAACTTCGCGAACACGCGGCTCGTCGGCCGCCTCGGTTCGCTGCGCATCATCGCGGCCGCGTCGCTCGTGAGTTGCATCGCATCGCTTGCGGTCGCGCTCGTCGCGCTGACGGGGTGGGGCGGGCTGTGGTCGATCGTCGTGTGCCTGTTCTTCGTCGTTGGCGTGGTCGGGATCCTGTCCGCGAACTGCACGACCGACCTCATGCATCGCTATCCGCACAACGCGGGCGCGTCGGCGGCCGTGTTCGGCGCGATGCAGCTGGCGCTCGGCGCGCTCGCGAGCGTCGCGATCGGCGCACTCGCGGACGGCACGCCGTTCGCGATGGGCGTGACGATCGGCGTGTCGGGCGTGCTGTGCTTCGCCGGGCGCTACCTGGTGTTGCGCTGGCACGGCCGGCCCGTGCCAGCGGGGGCTTGAGCGGCGCGGCGGGATTTGCGGAGGGGAAGTGAATGCGGTGGACAACTATTTGTCTTTGGTCGCTTCACGAATGACCGGACGCGCCGAACAGCCGTTTTGTGGTGTCTGGAGGGTGCGTTGGCATGATCGGCAACACTGGGATCGATGCGACAAGAAGCAGGTAGGTGACTTCGAGCGATTCCAGTGAGCCTCGTTCGACGGGGGCGATCGAGGATGTTATGGGCGGGCCGAGCAAGCGCCTGATAGTGCAGGAGTATGTCAACGGTATTCACCCAGACGATGACCTAAGCGAACACCATGTCGATGTAACCCCGCCAGCCGGCAACGCGAGTCATGCACCGGATTCCCTCGTTCGGATCACTTGGAACGATCTGACGAGCGATTGTCGAGTCGATAGCTGCGCTTCGGGTTGATCACGAACCGTTTGACCTGGGCATCGAGTTCCTTGCTGTGGTACAGATCCAGGCATTTCAAAAAATCGAACTTCACGCCTTTGATTTCGGATTCGACGATCGGATTGCGGTAGTCGCGTGCAAGAAAGCGATTGACCAACGATTTGCCCGCGTCGGGGTTCCGTTCCAGATCGAAGTAGGTCCAGTCCATTAGGGCACTGGCGCTGCTTCCTGCGTCCATCGTCGCGAACGGTTCATCCCGATAAGCGGTCGCGACGCATTCGGCGAACACCATGTCCTTGTAGTTCTGCGCGTAGGTTCGGGCGCTTGCTTGCGGCGACGACGCTGTATCTGTCGCATGGCTCGATTGTGTCGCTAACGTCAGTGCCCAAAATATCGCGCACGGTAACAGCGGATTTTGTCTCACGGCAGGCTCCAGAAGTGCGCGCGATCGGTGCGGTAATTTACTCCCGGCTCGTTGAAATAGCACTGATCGTAACAGGTTCGTCCATTAAAAAGGGTTGCATGCCCCGAGGCATTTGACCAACCTGAAACCTCGAAGAGGATAATCCCCTGCTTGTCAGCCAGGGTGTTGCCTCCTCGGGAAGGCGGGAATTTGATCACCTCTGCTTTGCCCCATCGCTGCTCGAGAAAGTGGATGAGATTCTTGACGCGAAAGAAGTACCAGCGCTTGTCCGCACCTGACACGGTTTGCCCCGGAATGTAAGGTATCGGCATGCCGGCTTGGCCGAGAATATAGCTCAGTCGCACGGCGCAGGTATTATCCCAACGTAGTTTTGGGTCTCTGCTGTTGATATTGGTGGCCACGTTGCCACCAATTACCAGTGCTACTTTCTCCGCAAAATATATCGGGGCGTAAATTCGCATTGCTGCTGCCCATGCAGCAGAAAAACGTGGTCTAGGCATTTTCCTCTCCACAAATTGGATGAACGTGATGCTGTCGATGCCAATGCGAACGATGCCGATTAGTGTTCTTTGAGAAGCACGTTATTTCTCGCATTGGACCGACATGGCGGCATCACATGGAGTGAAGGAAGTTACCGAGCCTGGGCAACTGCTGACAATTGGATTCGTTCGAAAATGAGGGTGTGTACGAATGTATGACGTCGCGGGCAGGTATCGGCAGAACGATCGTCGATGATTGGCGAGCCACTGTGGTTCGGGTCGACGTCGCTCATGCGAAACACCCCGAACGCCAGGCCTGAATCCAGCGTTCGGGGTGTCGTGAATCGACGGCGTTCCGCCGAAGCGTCAATCCCGCGCGACGTCCTTCGCCGCCGGCGATGCGCCGTGGCTCAGCCAGTCGAGCACGTCGGCCGTTTCGTCGTCGCTCGCTCGCGCCTTCGCCTGGGCGACGGCCTCGGGCAGTTCGCCGTTGGTCGACGCACGGCGGATCGCGACGCCGACCGCGAGGATGTCGATCATCAGCAGATGCAGGATCCGCGAGATCATCGACAGCTGCGACTCGCGCATCTCGATGTGGTCGGTTTCGAGCGCGACGGTCGCACGCTTCGCGAGCGGCGTGTTGCTCGACGTGATCGCGATCACCTTTGCACCGGCCTGCATCGCGACGTCGAGCACGCGCAGCAGCTCGGGCGCGCGCCCCGACTTCGACACCGCGACGATCACGTCGCCCTTGCCGAGCAGCGCGGCCGACGCAGCCTGCATGTACAGGTCGCCGTACGCGATCGTCGGGATCCCGAAGCGGAAGAACTTGTAATGCGCGTCCTGCGCGACGATGTTCGAGTTGCCGAGCCCGTAGAACTCGATGCGACGCGCGCCGTTCAGGATTTCGATCGCGTTCTCGACGTGCTCGAAATTCAGGTGCTCGCGCAGCTGCAGGATCGCGGACACCGTGTTGTCGAGCACCTTCGCGCCGAAGTCGGTGGCCGTGTCGCCGAGATGCACCTGGCTGTGGCTCATCGGGATCGTGCCGGTGAGGCCGGTGGCGAGCTTCAGCTTGAAGTCGGACAGCCCCTGGCAGCCGAGCGAGCGGCAGAAGCGGATCACCGTCGGCTGGCTCACGTCGGCCTTGCGCGCGATGTCGACGATCGGGTCGTTGATGATCGAGCGCGGATGATTCAGCGCGAGATCGGCGACGCGGCGCTCGGCCGGCGTCAGTGCGTCGCGCATCTGGCGGATCCGTTCGAACACCGCCGACGACGCACCGCCCGAGCGGTTCGACAGCTGCTCCGCGAGGATCGCCGACACGCCGAGGAACGCCGGGTATTCGGCGGTGATCAGGTAGGTCGGGATGTTCTCGAGGTAGTGCGTGAAGCGGCCCTTCGCCTCGAAGCGCGCGCGGAACGACGAGCGCGTGAACAGTTCGCCGAGCTTCAGCGCGACACCGCCGCCGATGTACACGCCGCCAAGCGCGCCGAGCGTCAGCGCGACGCTGCCCGCGAACGCGCCGAGAATCCCGCAGAAGCACTCGACCGTCTCGAGCGCGAGCGCGTCGCCCGCATGTGCGCGTTCGACGATCTCCACCGTGTCGACGGTCGCGGCGACCCGCTTCTTGTCGCGCGCGGCAAGCGCGCGATAGATGATCTCCATGCCGGGGCCCGCGCACACGCGTTCGAACGACACGTGCGGAAACTTCTTGCGCGCGTACTGCAGCACCAGGTCCTCGCGCTCGTCCTGCGGCGCGAACGATGCGTGGCCGCCTTCGCTGCCGAGCGCGATCCAGCGGTCGTCGGCCGGAATCAGCCCCGACACGCCGAGCCCGGTACCGGGCCCGAGCAGCCCAATCACGCTGTTCTGGCGGCGCGTGCCGCCGCCGACCTGCACGCGCTGCGCGTCGGTCAGGCCCGGCAGCGCCATGGCGAGCGCGGTGAAATCGTTGACGACGAGCAGCGTGTCGAAGCCGAGCGCACGGCGCGTCGCCTCGATCGAGAAGCTCCAGTCGTGGTTGGTCATCGTGACCTGGTCGCCGTCGACCGGATTGGCGATCGCGATCGCCGCGTGATTCACGCGGCTGATCTTCACGTCCTTCAGGTATTTGCGGATCGCGTCGGTGAGCGTCGGATAGTCGGCGCCGGGATACACGCGGATCTGCGTGATGTCGCCCGGGCCGGTTTCCAGCGCGAAGCGCGCGTTGGTGCCGCCGACGTCCGCGAGCAGGCGCGGACCGTCGGCATGCTGGCCTGCGACGGCCGCCTTACTTTGCGCACCAGTAGACATCGAGCTGGGTCCCCTTGTCGTTGGCCAGTTGGGAAATCGCGTTCTTCTGCAGCGATGCGGCCGCGGCATCGAGCACCGCGCGCTTGCGTTCGCCCGCGATCAGCAGGAACAACCGGTCGACGCGCTTGAGCGCATCGAGCGAGAAGCTCACGCGCGCATGCGGCGCGGCGCCGGGATGGACGGCGACGAAACGCTCGGGTGTCGCGATCGCGTGATCCCATTCGGGCGCATCGGCGAAGATCGACGCGGTATGGCCGTCCTCGCCCATGCCGAGCACCGCGACACTCGGCACGCGGTAGTCGGCGTTCGCATTCAGCGCGGCGATGTGCGCGTCGAGCGCGGCGCGCGTGTCGACGAGCGGCAGGAAGCGGGCAGGGGCTGCTGCATGCTGCAGCAGCGTGTCGCGCACGAGGTGCGCGTTGCTGGCTGCGTCGTCCTCCGGCACCCAGCGGTCGTCGACCAGCGTCACGTCGACGCCGGCCCAGTCGAGCGCCGCGTGCGACAGCGTTTGCAGGAACGGGCGCGGGCTCGTGCCGCCGGACGGCAGAACGGCGGGGCGGGGAAGAGGGTGATCCTGTGTGCCGTGCTCGACTGGCGTGGGTGTGCGATAATAAGAATACCGTAACGATACAGAGTCACAGTCCATCACTAGTGAGTACCCATCAACAGCCCATTCACGAGCTGTAGTA
>NZ_JAAGPO010000140.1:0-28541 GCF_017104825.1 Burkholderia sp. Ac-20345
GTCGCGCGGCGGCCGGCCGTGTCGCTGCTGCTGCCCGCCGCGACGATGATCGCGTGCCCGGTCGCGCTCGGCATCGCCGCGCGGCTCGCCGGCATGCCGTACGACTGGGTCGTCGCGCTGGTGATCGCGTACTGCGCGCCACCGTCGAGCGGCACGTCGACGATCGCGCGGATGCTGTCGCTCGACGCCAGCGTCGCGCTCGTTGCGACCCTCGCGTCGATGGTGTTCGTGCCGCTCACCGCGCCGCTGCTGACGGCCTGGTTCAGCCACGATGCGGCCGTGTCGATCTCGCCGCTGAATCTCGCGTTGCGGCTCGCCCTGCTGATCGGCAGCGCCGAGGGCGTCGCGCTGCTCGTAAGGCGCTTCGCCGGTTCGCGGCTCGACCGCTATGCGACGCCGATCGATGCAACCGTCGTCGCCGCGCTGCTGGTGTTCGCGCTCGGCACGATGGCCGGCATGCAGCAATCGATCATCGACGCGCCACACCGCGCGTTGACCGCGATCGCACTCGCGTTCGCCGTCAACGCGGGCTTCCAGGTCATCGCGTACGGGCTCACGCCCGGCGACGTCCGCACGCGGCTCAATGTCGCGCTGATCGTCGCCAATCGCAATGTCGGCCTGATGTGGGCCGCGCTCGGGCTCGCCGCGACACCCACCATGGCGCTCGTGTTCACGTGCGCGCAGTTGCCGATCTACACGCTGCCGCGCGTCGTCCAGCATCTGCTGCCGCGCCTCGAAGCGCAGCGCCTGCGCCGCCGTGCGCGCTAGCCGGCACGCGATGCCGTTCCACTCTTCCGCCCTCGATCAAGGATCCAGCATGAAGCGACTCATCGTGATCGGCGCCCGCGCCACCGGCAGCAGCCTCGCGCTCGTGCGCGGTGCGCTTGCGCGGCAAGTGGCCGTGACCGTGATCACCGCCCCCGGGCACCGTCTCGACGGCGTCTTTCCGACGGGCGTCGAGACGATCAACCTCGAACCCGATGCCGGCCAGCTCGCCGGCTGGCTGCGCACGCGCTATCCGGACGAGATCGACACGCTGCGCGTGACCACCGCGCACGACACCTATGCGCGCACCGCCGCGTGGGTCGCCGACGCGCTCGGCCTGCCCGGCCCCGATGCGCGCCACGTCACGCACGCGGTGTCGAAGTCGAACCAGAAAGCGCTGCTCGCCGCGCACGGCATCCCGGCCGCGCAATTCGTCACGGGCACGCTGGCCGCGCCGGCGGCGCTCGCGGCCGCGGCCGACCCGCTGCGTTTCCCGGTCGTCGTCAAGCCGTCGGAAGGCTCGGCAAGCGATGGCGTGCGGCGCTGCGAGGACATCGCCGAAGTGCGCGCGCAGCTCGACGCCCTCGCCGCCGGACAAGCCGACGCACAAGCGCTTGCGACCGAGCGCGTCGTGATCGAGGAATTCCTGAGCGGGAGCGAATACTGCGTCGAGTATTTCGACGGCCGGTACATCGGCGCGCTGCGCAAGCTGAAACGGCATGGGGCAGGCTTTCTCGAGCGCGGCTATACGTCCGAACTCGATCTCGATGCGGGCACGCTGCGCGCGCTGATCGACGTCGGGTCGCACGCCACGGCGGCCGCCGGATTGACTTGGGGACCCGTGCACCTGGACTGCATCGTGCACGACGGCGTGCCGCACGTGATCGAACTGAATCCGCGCATCGCGGGCAGCTTCATCTGCGACATCGTGCGCGACGGCTATGGCTTCAACGTGGTCGAAGCATTGCTCGACAAGCTCGATGGACGCCCGGTGGACATTCCCGAGCTGTTCGAACCGCATGCGTATGCGCGCGCCGAATTCCTGCTCGACAGCGATCCCCGCGCATGGCGTTTCGCGCAAGCGGGGGAGATCCACGACGGCACGGTCACGATCAGTTACGGGCCGCAGGTGCTGCCCGATCGCGAGCGGCGTGCATTCCTTTATGTGCGGGTTGCGCTGCCGGTCGCGCACGGTGTGGACGGCGCGCCCGCGCATCCCGGATCGTCGGCCCACGGGAATCCCGTCGGGCAGCCGACCGTGTCCGGCTAAACGTGAAACGACCGCCCGCACGCCTTCCCGGGCTCGGCCGATAGCTGTCGTGCCGCGTGGCTTCGGCCATGCACAGTCACAAAAGACGCTCCAACAACTGCCCGGGCCACCCTTCCACGTCGAAGGGTGAAATCCGTTCGTATCCGCAGGACTCGTAGAAACGCACCAGCGCGCCAGACCCGCCGCCATAGCAGTCCACCCGCAAGCGCTCCACTCCGGCCGCCCGGGCGCGCTCATCCGCGAAGGCCATCAGGCGCCGGCCGACACCCCGCGCCCGTGCATCGCGCGACGCAACCAGCACGCGCACATAGATTTCCGGCTCGGTCGCGGGCGGCACGTAGGGCATGGACTCGCCGAGGATCAATGCGCCCAGGACGCGGCCTTCCTGATCCTCTGCCACCCAAGCGTCGGGCAGCGCACAGGCTTCGGTCACGAGTCCAATCCGCTTGGGTTGCGTCGACCAGGGCTCGCTGCCCCATTGCCCCTCGTTGCCGATGGTGACGAACCACGCAATCACGTCATCGAAGATGCCCAGCACGGCCGGGGCATCGTGCGCGCTGGCACGACGGATCACCACTTCGTCCATTCCTGTCACCGTCACGTTCAACACTCCTTCGCCAGCGTCATCGACCGGCGCGCAATGGGATGTCAAGCCGGGCTGCCCAAGGACACGCGATGGAAGCCAGGCGATCAAGCGTGCTACGGTACTGAAATTCCACCCGGTTGATCAAGCTGTGACAGCCCGCGATTCGACATGACGGGCGGTCTTCCTGAAAAACCCGGGAGATCAGCGCCAGGCTGGGCGTCATTCGACCTTCGCATGCATGGGCGTGGCCGACCCGCGCCAACGAGCCGCGAATTCGCCGGCGGACCGGTACGGCAAAAGCGGTTCAGTGCCGTGACGAGGGTGCCTAAAAACCATGCTGCAGCGCATTCCCGTAGCGCTCACCTGATCCGGCGGGCCGACGCGCCGCCTGCTTCACCCCGAATCTCAGCGAATCGATTCCCGCGCGAATGTCGTCCCTCTCGGCAAAAATATACAATCGACGCGATGCATCGAAGGCACGAAGCGCCAGCCGCCCACTCTCGCTCGCCACCATGAACGCACCCGCTGACTCCAACCCCTCCGCCCCGTCGGTACTCGGCGTCTATCGGCAACTGGCGGACCCGTCCGCCGGGCAATGGATCGTCAGCCGCTCCGAACGCGCGCACATGTACCGCATCCAGCATCACCGGCCCGACGGCAGCACATCGGTCGATACGGTCGTCGATGCGGACAACCTCGATGCGAAGCTGCACAAGTGGATCCAGGAAGGCTTCGTCCGCCGCGAAACAGACGACCGCGCGGCGCCCGCCCATCGCGACCGCTTCATGCAGGCGCTACGAAGCGCGCACGCGTCGCGACCGGCGGCAGCCGGCGACGCGGCGCACGTTGCGCACGTGGGCGGCGTGCCGATGCCGCGCGGCCCGGGCGGGCCGCTCGTGCCGCCGCTGAACCCGGCCTACCTGTTCACCGCGCGCGCGACGAACGTGCTGGAAGACATCGTCGAGAACCGGCGCATCCTGTTGATCGGCCACACCGGCACGGGCAAGACGAGCCTCATCGAGCAGGCCGCCGCGCTGGCCGGCCACGGCGTGCTGCGCTCGAACATGAACGGGCAGACGACGGTCGGCGACTTCGTCGGGTTCTGGACCGTCAAGGGCGGCGAGACGATCTGGGTCGACGGCGTGCTGCCGACCGCGATGCGCGAAGGGCTGTGGCTCATCGTCGACGAGATCGACTTCGCGGAACCGGCGATCCTCGCGGTGCTGACCGCCGTGCTCGAACCGGCCGGACGCCTGCTGCTGAAGGAGAAAGGCAACGAGATCGTCGTCCCGCATCCGTCGTTCCGGCTGTTCGCGACCGCCAATGCGGTGGGCGCGATGGGGCAGTTTCGCCATCTGTACCAGGGCGCCAACGTGATGAACGAGGCGTTTCTCGACCGCTGGCGCGTGTACCGCCTCGACTATCTGCCGCCGCCCGACGAGGCGCGCGTGCTGCAGCGCACGTTCGGCGCGGCCATGACCGGGGCAATGGCCGACACGCTCGCGGCGATCGCGGCCGACTGCCGCGCCGCGTTCGTCCGCGAGGATCTGGCCAGCGCGTTCTCGACGCGGCGCCTGATCGACTGGGCCGAGCTGATGCTGCGCACCGGCGACCCCGAATCGGCCGCCGGCCCGACGATCTATGCGAAGGTCAGCGCGGAAGACGCCGACCTGATCCGCAGCATCATCCGCCACTACATCGACGTCGAGGCCTGACGCGATGGATCGGGACGACGACACGCGGTCGCTTCACCTGACCCGGCTGGCCCGCACGCTCGCGCAACGGCACGGCATCGAGGTGCGGTTCGCGCGCCACGTGCCGGTCGCGCAACGCGAGCTGCTGGTGCTGCCCGACACGCTGCTCGCCGGCAACGTCGACGACGACGCGATCACCGGCCTCGTCGACCTCCATGCGGCGCGCGCCCGCTTCGGCACGATCGATGACATTGCCGCGCTGGCGTCGCCAGCGGTGCGGGCCATCGCGCAGGCGATCGACGACCGGCGTGTGGCCGGCCGCCTCGCTGCGATCTATCCCGGCGCGATGACGTTCCTGCGGAGGATGCGCGCGACGACGGCCGCCGACACGCTCCGCCGGTGGCCACGGATGCCGTGGCGCGACAGATTGGTGTGGCGCATCGAGCGTGCGCTGTGGGACGAACCGCCGTCCTCCATCGAGCGCGTGCCGTCGCTCGACGCCACGCTGGCCGCGTCGGACGATCTTGTCGACGAAGCGCGTGCAGCAACATCGACCGCCGACAGCATCCGCGCCGCGCACCGGATCGTCGAGCGCGTGCGCGCACTGGCGTCGGCCGGCGCGAACAACATGATGTTCGCGGCCGATCCGGGCAGCACGATCGACAGCGACAGCATCGCCGCGGAATTCGAATCGGACGGACAGGGCACGCATGACGACGCGCGTGCGCCGGTGTCGGCCGAATCGGGGGCCGGTGCGATCGCCGACACGGAATCGTCAGCGGAAGCACCAACGCCTGGCGATGCAATGCCCGGCACGATCCGCCTGTCCGCCGACAACCGGCCACTGCTGTCGGTCCCGCTGACCACCGCGTTCGACACGGTGACGGATTTCACCGGCAAGGGCGAGCCTGCGCGCTGGCACCGCCTGCGAAGCGCGGCCCGCGCGCAGACCGAGCCGCTCAAGCTGCGACTCGAACGCGCGTTGAAGGTGGACGAGCAGACGCGCTGGAAACGCGAACAGGAACGCGGCGAGCTTGACCGGATGTCACTCGCCCGCCTCGTCACCTCGCCCGGCTATCGCACGCCGTACCGCGTCCGGCGTGCGGCGCCCGGACGCGACGCCGCCGTGAGCCTGCTGATCGATTGCAGCGGGTCGATGGCCGGCAGGAAGATCGAGCTCGCCAGGCTGTGCGCGGCCGCACTGTGCGATGCGCTGACGCAGCTTGGCTTTGCGTGTGAAGTACTCGGCTACAGCTCGGTCGAAGACGCCTCGATGCGCGCGCATTACCAGCGCTGGATCGACGCCGGCCGCGACACGTTCGGCTATAACCGGTTCGTCGAACGGCTCGACCTGCGCGTCTACAAGCGGTTCGATTCCGACAACCCGAGCGGCCTCGCCTGCATCGAATGCGGCCACGAGAATCCCGACGGCGAGGCGCTGAGCTGGGCCGCCGAGCGGCTGCTGGCGAAGCGGGCGCGGCGACGGATCCTGATGGTGCTGTCGGACGGCTATCCGGCCACCGGCGACGGCCACCCCGCGATCCTGCGCACCGACCTGCGCACACGCATCGATGCACTGCGTGAGCGGCGCGTCGAACTGATCGGCGTCGGGATACTCGACGATTCGGTTGAAGCGTTCTATCCGGTCAGCAGCGTGGTCGAGCATCTGCACGAGCTGCCGGGCGCGGCGTTCAGTGTACTGAGCGATACGCTGCTGGATCGGCGCTAGCCTCCGCCACGGTCGCTGTCGCTGTCGCGGTTACGGTTGCAATCGAACTCGCACTCGTATTGCCGCCGGCCCGCCGGATCGGAATTCGAACGCAGAACGTCGTGCCGCGCCCGGGCTCGCTCGTCACGTCGATCGTGCCGCGATGGCGCTCGACGATGCCGTGCGATACCGACAAGCCGAGCCCCGTGCCCTGCCCGACCGGCTTCGTCGTGAAGAACGGATCGAAGATCCGCCGGACGACGTCGGGCGTCATGCCCGTTCCGGTGTCGCTGATCTCGATCGACACCTGCTCGCCGTCGCTCGACGTGCGGATCGTGATCACGCCGCGCTCGGGAATCGCGTGCGCCGCGTTCACCAGCAGGTTCATGAAGACCTGGTTCAACTGCGACGGCAGGCATTCGACCTGCGGCACGTCGCCGTAATCGCGCACGATTTCGGCCTTGTACTTGAGTTCGTTGTGGACGACGTTGAGCGTGCTTTCCAAGCCCGCGCGGAGATCGACCACGCTCCACTCGTCACTGGCCGGACGCGAGAAATCGCGCAGATCCTGCACGATGCGGCGCACGCGCAGCGCGCCGTCGATCGATTCGTCGATGAGCGTCACGATCTCGTCGCGCACATAGTCGAGATCCGCCGTGCGGCCCGTCGCCGCCAGCGCATCACGCGCGGCCGGGTCGAGCTGCGGCAGCGCGGCTTCATGCGCGGCGATCACGTCGAGCAGGCTGCGCACCCACGTCTTCAACGTATTGAGGTTCGCGCTGACGAAGCCGATCGGATTGTTGATCTCGTGCGCGACGCCGGCCGCGAGCTGGCCGATCGATGCGAGCTTTTCCGACTGCAGCAACTGCTCGTGGGTTTCTTCGAGCTGCTGCAACAGGCGCCGCTGCTCCTCCTTCTCCTGTTCGAGCCGCGCCTGCGCGGCCTTGCGTTCGTCGATCTCGGTCGCCATGATCTCGCGCGTACGCTGCAGTACCGCTGTCGTCTGTTCGTAGCGGTGCAGCGCGCGCTCCAGTTCCGCGGTTCGCAGCCGAACGAGCCGCTCGAGCGTATCGGTCATCCCGCGCAGGAAGGTTGTGCGCGCATCGAATCGGCTCAGCAACAGCGTGACGACCAGTGTCCCCGTCGTAAACAGCGTGACGGTCGTCGCGAGCCAGGGCGTGTCGACCCCGTTCGCTGCGCCGCACCGCGCGTCCGGCGCGAAATGCGCGGCCGCCATCGCCGTGTAGTGCATGCCGGTGATCGCAATGCCCATCACGAAGGCCGCGCCGACCCGCTGGGCGGTCGCATGGCGCGCCTGCCGCACACGCAGCGCCTGCGCGATCCACAATGCGGCCGTCGACGCGATCACCGCGATGCCGATCGACGCGGCGAACAGCGCGGCATCGTAGCGAATGCCGGGCTCCATGCGCATCGCGGCCATCCCCGCGTAATGCATGCCGGCGATCCCGCCGCCCATCAGCGCGCCGCCCGCAAGCAGCCGCCGCCAGCCCAGCCGCGCGCGCGTGACGACAGTCAGTGCGAAGTACGACACGAGCACGGCAATCGCCAGCGACGCGCCCGTATCCGGCAATGCGTAGCCGAGCGGAATCGGCAGCGAGAACGCGAGCATGCCGACGAAATGCATCGACCAGATGCCGGTGCCCATCGCCGCCGCGCCGCCGCCCAGCCACGCACGCTTGAGCTTCGGGTTGTCGAGCAGCGAAATGAAGGCGGCCAGGTCGAGCGTCGTATAGGAGGCCAGCGTCGCGATCGCGAGCGACAGCAGCACGAGCGGGAGATTGTAGGTGCCGTACATGATCGAGCGCCCGGATCGAGGTGAGTGCGTTGCCGCGGCGCGCGGTTGCGCACCGCGGCCATCAGGCCGCGCGTCCGGGCTCAGGCAGACGCCGCGCCCGCGTTCGACGCGTTTGCCGCGTTCGGCGCCGGCTTCGCCGCCTGGCCGGCCAGGACGAGGATGTCGAACGACGTCCCCTCGCGCGTCTCGAAGCGGCGCACGAGCTCGATCTGGTGCGCCGACATCACGCTGCCCTTGGTCATCAGCAGCACGCCGCGATGCGTGCGCAGATCGTCGGCGAGCTGCATCCCTTCGCGCAGCTGCGCGGACTTGATCTCCGCGACGGACGCCGCGATGCCGAGGCTTGCCGGATCCCGCATCAGCTCGACCAGACTTTCGACGATCCGCGGGTCGTAACGCACGCCGGCCTGCGAGCGCAACGCGTCGATCGCCTGCTCGACCGAATGCGGCGCACCGATGTCCCCGTTGCGCAGTCCTTCAAAATCGCGCGCGATCGCCACGATCCGCGAGCCGAGCGGGATCGAGTCACCCGCCAGCCCGTCGGGCGTCCCGCGTCCGTTGAAGCGCTCGTACTGGTGCAGCACGATTGACGCGACCTTGTGCAGTTGCGCGACCGGCGTCAGCACCATCTGCGCGCGCAGCGGATGCTGCAGGTACAGGCTGTGCTCTTCGGCCGTCATCTTCACGAGCGGCTTGCGCAGCAATTCGTCCGGCAGCGACAACTTGCCGATGCCGTGCAGCAGCCCCGCGAAATAGACGTCCTGCGCATGCAGCTCGCTCATCTCGGCGGCCAGCGCGAGCCGCCGCGCAATCTCGCCGACCCGCATCGCATGCCCGCTGGCGGACCCGCAGCGCATCTCGATCATGCTCGCGCAGACCTGGACCATCGCGGTGAAACTGCTTTTCAGGTCGCGTTGCGCGGCTTCGAGGAACATCACGGTCTGGCCGAGTTCCTCCGTGCGTGCGCGAACCTGCGTTTCGAGTTCCGTGTTGAAGCGGCGCAGCGCTTCGTTCTGCGCTTCCGTCAGCGCGGCCAGCCGGGCCGCTTCGCGCCGCAGGTGTCGCTGCTCCAGTGCGTGTTCGATGGTCAGCAGCAGGTCGTGATCGTCCCACGGCTTGTTCAGGTAGCGATACACGCCGCCGTCGTTGACGGCCTGCACGACCGACGCGATCTCCGCATAGCCGGTCAGCAGGATGCGCATCGTGTCCGGATAGAGCGCACGTGCACGGGCCAGGAACTCCGCGCCGCTCAGGCCCGGCATCCGCATGTCGGACACGATCAGGTCGACTTCGGTCGACGCCAGTATCTCGAGAGCGGCCTCGCCGCTTTCCGCGGTCAGGATCTCGTAGCCGGCGGGCCGGAACGCGCGCCTGAGCGCCGACAGCACGCTCGGCTCGTCGTCCACCAGCAGGATCGACGGTACGCCACCCGCATCGTCGGATGTCGCTGGTGCTCCGGTCGTTTCAGGCGATACCGCATTCGGTCCGTTTGTTGCAGATGTCGTCATGATTGGCCTCGGATCATGTATTTATATTCTCTCTGCATCATCGGCATACGCCGCGCATTCCGTATCCGGGAAAACGCTGATGCGCTCGTCCGGCTCACACCGCGTATGCGTCGCCGCGGCGCGTGGCCGCAAGCGATCTACACCGTCGTCGAACCCGGTTCGCGCACGTAGTAGATGTCCCACTCCGCTTCGTCGGCCCGCACGAAGCCGTGCCGCGCATAGAAGCGGTTCGAATCGCTGCCGCGCAGTGCACCGACGCGTACGGGTACGCGCTTCTCATCCGCCTCGACAAGGATCCTGCGCAGCACGGCCGCGCCGATGCCCTTTCCCTGATGCCCGGGCACGATGTACAGATGGTCGAGCAACCAGTGGTCTTCCTGCGGCCGGACCACGAAAAAGCCCGCGTTCACGCCACCGGCTTCGATGAAGCGGCACAGCGCCGGGTCGAACGACGCGAGAAAGCGTTCGCGCGCACGCTGGTGATCGAAGCGGCCGATGCGTTCGAGGCTGTCGCGCATCGCCGCGATGCGGATCGCGACCAGCGCTTCCACGTCGGATCGCGTGGCGACGGGAAAGGTCAGGTTCATGGGCAAGCAGCACTCACGCAGAAAGCGTCGGGCATCACGGCGCGGCCGTCGAAGCTGCTTCGCGACGCCGGCCAACGGGCGGCATGGACCGTGTGCATCAGGGCGTCTCGATGCCTTCCGCCCGCGTCGCCAGGAATCGCAGGTACTTGCCGTCCTCGTCCTCGAACAGCTCCGGCCCGCCGCCCATGTACGCACGCATCAGCTCGTCGGCCGCGCGGTCGAGATTGCCCAGTTCGAACTGGCACTGACCGAGCCTCAGGTGCAGGAACGGGTTGCCGATCGCGTTGGGGAAATGCATCGACTGGGCGAGATTGTCGCGTCCGGCCGCGTAGTCCTCTTTCAGGAAATTCGCGTCGCCGATCGCGGCCATCAACCAGGTGCCGGCCTCCCAGTTGGTCTTGGGTTCGGGAAGCAGATCGAATCCCGCCCAGAATTTCTCCAGCGCGCCTTCGTAATCCCCGTCTTCCATCAATGCATCGCCCGCATCGCTCAGCGCGCCGATCCGCTCGTACAGCGCGTTGTCCAGTTCTGCCATGTCGAATCCCTGTTCCGGAGTTGAAAGCGGCCCGGTGCGGCCGTGGTTGTGATGCAATCGCGGTGATTGTGTGCAGTTTTGCCGTCCTGGTCGGTCATCCGTCCGGCATTCATCCAGCATACTCGAGCCGTATGACGCGCGCGTCTCGACTTTCAACGCAGCTTCGTCTGCACGGGCGCACCGCTCCTCGCATTACACTATCTGCCGCAACGCTATGCGTCCCGACAATCCGTGTTGCCGGGTATCCTGCCGACCGTAATCCGGGTCGCGCTCACCTGGCAAATTTTCGTTTGATCACCCGATCCATGCTCCGCTTCGACAATCTCGGCAAGCGCTACGACAAGCGCATCATCTTCAAAGGACTCAACTACGCATCCGGCGCCGGATGCGTGGCGCTGTGCGACGAAACCGGCAGCGGCAAATCGACGTTGCTCGCCATTCTCGCCGGCACGATCGACGCGGACGAAGGCGAGGTGTGGCTCGGCGGCCATTCGCTGCTCACGGCGCCGCACGATGCGAAATCCGCGCTGGCGTACGTGCCCGACGATTGCCTGGCGTATCCGCTCCAGACCGGTCGCGAGTTTCTCGATCTCGTGGCGGCCGCCAGGAAAACTGCTGTCGACACCCGCACGCTCGAACTGGCGGATCGATTCGGGCTTGCACCGCATCTGGAGAAGCGCTTCGAACAGATGTCGTTCGGCACGCGCAAGAAACTGTTCCTGACGGCGACGACGCTCGGCGCGCCGGCTGTCGTGATCGCCGACGAGCCGGACAGCGGGCTCGATGCTGCTTCGCGTGCGGTTCTGATCGATCTGTTCAGGACCTTGGCAGCAGACCGTGTCGTCTTTTTTGCGAGTCACGATCCGTCGCTGGCAAGTGCCTGCGACGCAAGGGTCACCAATTTTGCGGAGCTTGGATTCGCCGGATAGGCGACATCGTCTCCGGCGCGGTCACGCGGAAAGGGCCGGCGTGGTTGCCGTGCGGAGGGAGGAAACGCACCGCTGCCATTCGATAGGCAGGTGCTGTAAAGGCGGCCGGCAAGGCCCCCGTGTCTATTGCGTGTTCGTGCGGACAAGCACGACCGCGCCTTTGGCGCAGGACAGCGGCCGAGCCAAGCCATTCGGCAACCGACGCAGCTTCCGCGAACGTCACGCCGATGGCGTGGCAGCCTTCCGCTCCAACAACATCATTCGCGTTGATCGTTGATCTGCGCACCGACAACCGATCGCTGTCATTTTGCCGGAGGGAAGTGCGAAACGGATCCTCCCGCTCCGCACTTCCGTGATCTCCTCGATGCGCAAGTCCGGCGTGCCGGGCCTCGATCAACCGGCTGCCCGACACCGCAGCCGGTTATCGTTCGCCCCGCGCACGTACCCGAACCTGCGCCCCGTCAGGCCTTCAACGCCCCGAACACCTCGTCCAGCATCTTCTTCGCGTCGCCGAACAGCATCCGGTTGTTGTCCTTGTAGAACAGCGGATTGTCGACGCCCGCATAGCCGGACGCCATGCTGCGCTTCATCACGATCGAGGTCTTCGCCTTCCACACCTCGAGCACCGGCATCCCGGCGATCGGGCTGCCCGGATCTTCCTGCGCCGCCGGGTTCACGATGTCGTTCGCGCCGATCACCATCGACACGTCGGCTTCGGGGAAATCCGCGTTGATCTCGTCCATCTCCATCACGATGTCGTAAGGCACCTTCGCCTCGGCGAGCAGTACGTTCATGTGCCCCGGCATGCGCCCGGCGACCGGATGGATCGCGAAACGCACGTCGACGCCCTTCTCGCGCAGCACCTTCGTGAGCTCATGCACGGTGTGCTGGGCTTGCGCCACGGCCATCCCGTACCCGGGCACGATGATCACGCTCTTGGCGTCGCGCAGCAGTTCGGCCGTCTCCAGCGCGCTCACCGCCACCACTTCGCCGGCCGGCTGCGCACTGCCGCCTGCCGCCGCGGGCGCACCGCTGCCGGTGCCGAAGCCGCCGGCAATCACGCTGATGAAGTTGCGGTTCATCGCGCGGCACATGATGTACGACAGGATCGCACCCGACGAGCCCACCAGTGCGCCGATCACGATCAGCAGGTCGTTGCCGAGCATGAAGCCGGTGGCGGCCGCCGCCCAGCCCGAGTAGCTGTTGAGCATCGACACCACGACGGGCATGTCCGCGCCGCCGATCGCCATCACCATGTGCACGCCGAACAGCAGCGACACCACCGTCATCACGATGAGCGGCGTCATGCCGTCCTGGATCGACTCCGCATGCAGGAACGCGCGGCCGTACACGATCACCACCACGAGCCCGGCCAGGTTGAGCCAGTGCCGTGCCGGCAGCAGCAGCGGCTTGCCGCCGATCTTGCCGGAGAGCTTGCCGAACGCGATCACCGAACCCGCGAAGGTCACCGCGCCGATCAGGATGCCGACGTAGATTTCCACTTCGTGGATCGCATGCTCGGCACCCGTGAACTGCACCGACGTATCGATGTAGCTCGCGAAGCCCACCAGGCACGCCGCCAGGCCGACCAGGCTGTGCATCAGCGCAACCAGCTCGGGCATCTGCGTCATCTGCACTTTCTTCGCGGCGTAGAGGCCGACCGCGCCGCCGACGACCAGTGCAGCCACGATATAAGGAATGCCCTCGGCCGACACGCGCGGGCCGAGCACGGTGGCGAGCACGGCGATCAGCATGCCGATCATGCCGAGCAGGTTGCCGCGGCGCGCGGTCTCGGGATTGGCCAGGCCGCCGAGGCTGAGGATGAACAGAATGGCCGCGCCGATATAGGAGACGGTAGTCAGATTGGAAGTCATTGTTGTCGTCTCCTTACTTGCGGAACATCGCCAGCATGCGGCGCGTCACCGCGAAGCCGCCGAACATGTTGACGGCCGTGAGCGTCAGCGCGCCCACCGCCAGGCCGAGGATCAGCCCGGACGGACGGCCCTCCGCCGCGGCGTCGCCCAACGGCGGCGCGACCTGCACCAGCGCACCGATCGCAATGATCGACGAGATCGCGTTGGTCACACTCATCAGCGGCGTATGCAGCGAAGGCGTGACGTTCCAGATCACCATGTAGCCGACGAAGCAGGCCAGCACGAACACCGTGAAGTGCGACAGGAACGTGGCCGGCGCGAACTGGCCGACCAGCAGGAACGCCAGTGCGCCGACGGCGAACGTGATGGCGAGTGACTTCGCCGACATCGGCGCGCCGCTGCCGTGGCCATGGCCTTTGGACGCGGCTGCCACGACCGGCGGCGTGGCGGGTTTCGCTGCGGCGACCGGCTGCTGGATCGGCGGCGGCGGCCACGTGACGTTGCCTTCCTTGATGACCGTGAGGCCGCGGATCGCGTCGTCGTCGAAGTCGACGTTGATCGTGCCGTCCTTGGTCTTGCACAGCTCCTCGGTCACGCGCAGCAGGTTGGTCGCATACAGCGTCGACGACTGTCGTGCCAGGCGCGAGGCGAGATCCGTATAGCCGACGATGGTCACGCCATGACGTACCACGGCCTGGCCGGGCACCGTCAGTTCGCAGTTGCCGCCTTGCTCGCCGGCCATGTCGACGATCACGCTGCCCGGCTTCATCGACTGCACCATCTCGGCCGTAATGAGCTTCGGCGCCGGCTTGCCGGGAATCAGCGCGGTGGTGATGATGATGTCCGCCTCCTTGGCCTGCTGCGCGTACATCGCGCGCTGTGCCTGCTGGAAGCCTTCGCTCATCACCTTCGCGTAGCCGCCGCCGCCCGAGCCTTCTTCCTCGTAGTCGACCTTGACGAATTCACCGCCGAGCGACTTCACCTGGTCGGCCACTTCCGCGCGCGTGTCGTTGGCGCGCACGATCGCGCCGAGGCCCGCGGCCGTGCCGATCGCCGCGAGGCCGGCGACGCCCGCGCCGGCGATGAACACCTTGGCCGGCGGCACCTTGCCCGCGGCCGTGATCTGCCCGTTGAAGTAGCGGCCGAATGCGTGCGCCGCCTCGATGACGGCGCGGTAGCCGCTCACGCCGGCCATCGACGTGAGGGCATCCATCTTCTGCGCGCGCGACAGCGTGCGCGGCAGCGAATCGATGGCCAGCACCGTGGCCCGCTTCGCGGCCAGCTGCTGCATCAGTTCGGGGTTCTGGGCCGGCCAGACGAAGCCGATCAGCGTGCCGCCCTCGCGCATCAGCGCGACTTCGTCGCTGCTCGGCGGACGCACCTTGAGGACGATATCGCTGCGGCCCCATAGTTCGGCGGCCGTTGCCACGACTTCGGCGCCGGCCGTGCGGTAGTCGTCATCGCTGAAGTTCGCGCCGGTGCCGGCACCGCTTTGCACGGCCACCGAGAACCCGAGCTTGATCAGCTTTTCGACGACGTCGGGAACGGTCGCTACGCGCCGCTCCTCGTGGGCCGTCTCCAGAGGGACCCCAATCAGTAATGTCATATCCTGAACTGTCAGTAGTGGCCGTCGCGAGGAATTACGGCCTGCGTTTCAAGTCACCCAACTCAATCCGTGTACGACTTTGCTCCGCGCGCAGCTTGGCACTACCGCGCAGATTTCACAAACGATCGTTCCTCTAATGGATCGTCTTGTCAGAGCAAACCGGTTCATGCTCTTGCCTGATTATCCTGACGAATATCCGGCGTATGGTCCGATCGGATAAGACCTGCCAAGCATATCCCGTGCCAGAGTCTTTCCAAAATTTATATTTTGAATCGGCGCGCATTCAATCCATGAATCCCCTGTCTGGACACAACGGCCCGGCAACCTCCCGCTCACCCGCCGGAGCCGCCCTGGTGGCCGCGTCGACACGTGAATCCGTTTGAAACGTGAATAATCGGCGATCGGCACAGAAGCATCGGAATCGGTTTCATCGAGAATCTCCCCGCCTGTCAGCACGATGCGATTTGTGGCGTGCCAACGACATAATCCGTGTGGCCGACGCGCTTCAGTGCCGGCGAGTTTAAAGGAGAACGCTGGCTGACTGTCCGGATCAAATCCGGCGACGGTGTTGCCGCGCTAAATCAGCTCGGCGACGCGCACGATGACGAGCGCGGCCGGAACGAGCACCGCCTGCGCACACAACGTGCCGAGCACGCGCGCGCCCGCGAGTGTCGTGATGGCCCGCCGAAAGCTGTTTTCCGATATCCGCCCTTCGATGACGTCGTCGGTCATGACGGAAACCTGCGGGTCGATGACGACCGCCAGCACGACGGTCGCGAATCCGTTGATGACGGACGACAGGTTCGCGCACGTCACTCTCAGGTCGGGCTTCAGGTAGCCCGCATACAGCGACGCGAACACGCCGACCGTCCAGATCGCCATCGCGGCCACGTTCAGTGCAATGACGCCCCATGACACGCCGGTGTTCGCGGTCAGTTGCGTGACGTTCTGGCTCGAAGGCAGTCGTGCGCCGACGCGGAGATAGTTGATACCCGCACGACTGCACGCATGCAGCAGCAGGCGGGGAATCGAGCGGTTCACCTGGAAGTGTTCGACGGCGCGACTGAAATAACGCTGGAAGGTCGGGATCAGGAACGACCCGACGATGGTCGCCACGGTGGCGGACAACAGGAACCACCGGAAGTCGGCCAGCAACCCGCTCCCCATCCGGTGCGCGATGTCCATTTCAACCCGTTTCGCGATGAACGGCCCCTGAAAGGAATTGGCCGTTCGGGACACGAGCGCGATGATCCCGAACAACGAGAACGACAACGCGATGCGGCGCGTGCGCACGCCGGCGATGCGCACCGCATAAGCCAGTGTCGCGATCACATGGATGACGAAGGTAAGCCCGCAGATGATCCAAAGCTGACTGTCCATGCTGGTGCCGCGTGCGTAACGGGATCACGAGTGTACCCGAGCCCCGCCCGCGCCCGTCGGATCAGCCTGGCGAATGCGCGTCCGCACCGGTAACGGCTTGGCGATGAGCGTCACGCGCTGCCATGCGGCGCGCATTCCCGCGCTTCATTCAGCATCCATGTCGCGAAGGCCTGCAACGGTCCCTCGGCCAGTTCGATCGGTTCGGGCAGGACGAGACAGAAGTTCTTCGTCACCGCCTTGCCTGCCGGCCACGGTGCGATCAGCCGGCCCTGCTCGAGCTCGGCGTCGATGTAAAGGCGCGGCACCAGCGCGACACCCAGGCCGGCCAGCGCCGCTTCGATCAGCATCGAATGAAGGTCGTAACGCGCGCCTACCGCCGAATTGGTCAGCACGATGCCGGACTCCTGCGCGTAGGCCTGCCACGCGTCGGGGTTTTGTCGCCGGTGCAGGCGTGGCAGCGCATCCAGCAACGGGTTCGCTCCGGCGCCCGCGAGCAGCGCCGGACTGCAGACGGGCACCAGCACCTCCTCCAGCAGCGGATGCAGATGCATCCCCGCCCATGCCGGATGCTCGAAATGAATGGCCGCGTCGAAACCGCTCCCGTTCAGCAGGAACGGCTCCATCCGCTCGGCGATATGCACCGTGATGTTCGGATGCCGGTCTTGAAAGTGCTTCAGCCGCGGGATCAGCCAGCGAGTGGCAAAGGTTGGAATGGCGGCGATATCGATGCTCGCGCCTTCGATCGGCTGCCCCATCAGATACAGGCTGTCCCGTTCCAGCCGATCCAGGATTTCGCGAACCTGCACCGCATAGCGCGCACCATTCGGCGCCAGCCGTACCCGGTTGCCGATCCGCTCGAACAGGGCGACGCCCAGGAACGCCTCCAGCCGGCCGATCTGACGGCTGACGGCGCCCTCCGTCCGTGCGAGTTCCTCGGCGGCGCGAGCAAAGCTGCCGTGTCGGGCTGCGGCTTCGAACGCCTGGAGCGCGGAATTGCTTGGGATCTTGCGGGACATGGGCGTCTTGTCGGTCAGGATGTACTTGCCGTCAGCTTGATCAAATGTCACTGAAGGCTGACTTTATTTCGTTTTATGGGCTGGAAATGCGAGCTTAGCATTACGTTACTGCACTGAGCATCAAACGTTCGCAGATGGAGGTGCACCCTGCTCAAAGGACAATCCAATGATCTACACCGTGGAATGCAGCTTCGCCGACCTGGACAGCGAAGCCGAATGGAACGACTTCTACAGCCTTGAAAAGCTGCCCGCCCTGATCTCGGTGACGGGGTTTCACACGTCGCAGCGGTTCAAGGCGATCAGCGGCGGTTGCCCTGTCTATCTGGCAATCCACACGATCGACGGGCTCGACGTGCTGACCGGCGACGAATATCGCCGGAAAGGCGGCGGCAATTTCGCGAAGTGGCAGCAGCACATCACCGACTGGCATCGCAATCTCTATAGCGATATTGGCCTTGCCCCGGCGGTGAAGGACGGTGAACGCCTCGCGCTGTGTGCCGGCGGCCCTGATCCGCTGATCCGGTTGGGCCTCGAACCGCTGCCCATGCAGGCCGTTGCGCTGGAGAAGTTTCCCGAGCGACGCTGGCTCGCCGTCGTGCCGCGCAATAGCGCGCTGCGTGTCGAGGCGCTCCCGGAAGGCATGCACCTTTACGCGCCGATGACGGAGCAACTGACAAGCGCACGCTCGCTTTCGGCTGCGCAGGAGTAGACCGCGATGCCGAACGTCACTTTCTCGATCGATACGAAACGGATGCCGGCTGATGAAGATCTTGCCGACCTGTCGCGCGACTGCGTCGAGCTCTGTACGCATGTGCTTGAAGCAGCGCTCAAGAACGTCCACGTCATTTTTCTGGAAGTTCGGCATGGGCATGGGCATGGACATCCCGTCTTCGCGGACATCCGCTATCGCGTCGGGACCTCTCGCACGCCGGCCGTCATGAACCGGTTCATGGAAGCGCTGGATCAGGCGATCGTTCGCCGTACCGGTCTCACCGCGCGCATTCGGTGTTTTGGCTACACCGAGTCGAATATTCACGCCCGCAACTAGCCGATTCGGAGAAGCATGATGTCCACGCTTACCTTTCCCGGTCAGCAAGTCGGGGATTTCACGATTACCGCCATCAGTGATGGTTACCTCTCCGCCAGTCTCGATTTTCTGTCGAATATCGATTCGGCCGACGCGTCAAGAATGCAGCGTGATGCCGGACAGAAAGAGCCCACCGCCGTGCATATCAATTGCTACGTCGTGCGCGGCGCAGGCCGCACCGTTCTCATTGATGGTGGGGCGGGAGGGTTCAAGCAATGGGGCGGCCAACTCAAGACGAACCTGGCGCTCGCCGGTATCGAACCCGTTGCAGTCGACACGATCCTGCTTACCCACGCGCATCCCGATCATGTCGGAGGGCTGGTGAATGATGCAGGACAGGTCGCGTTTCCGAATGCGGAGCTGGTTGTGCATCAACGAGAGGTCAAGTTCTGGCAGGACAACGGCAACCTGAGTCGCGCCAGTGAGCGGACACGTGGCAACTTTGCGAAGGCGCGTCAGGTGTTCGATGCCTATGGCGACAGGCTTCGTCTGTTCAACGACGGACAGGTGCTCCCCGGTATCAGTGCGCTACCTTTGCCGGGACACACCGATGGTCACACCGGATATGTTCTTGAATCCCGCGATCAGGGCCTTCTTGTGTGGGGGGACGTGGTTCATTTCCCGCATATCCAGATTCAGCGCCCGGACGTGTCGATTGCGTTCGATCATGACGCGTCGCTGGCCGCTGCTACTCGGTCACGGCTTCTCGATCAGGTCAGTTCAGAAGGATTACTGATCGCTGGCATGCATCTGGGTGAACTCGGGTTCGCGCGGATCAAGCGCATGAGTGAAGGATATGAGTTGCTTTACGAAAGTGAAGATTGAAGTCACACGTGTACAGATGCGCAATGTCACCACCTGACGTCGAGATGCCTGAGTCGCCCGCTTGAACAGAGTGGCGTTTTTTGAGGGTTATACGACCTTTGAGCCATTCGCTTCACGTTCCATACTCCTTGTGGAAGATCGAACCGAGAAAGGCACACAAACACGATTGCGTTTTTGTGCCTTCGGCCTGATCAATCACGAAGTTGAAAGGAGCAGAACATGAGGCTTAAGAACAAGTCGGCGTTAATCACGGGCGGTACCAGTGGCATCGGCCTTGCAACCGCGAAGCTGTTCATTGAAGAAGGCGCCCGCGTAGCGGTTACGGGCCGCGACGATGCGGTGTTCGAGCGGGTGAAGGCCGAACTCGGCGAGCATGCGATCGTTCTCAAGGGCGACGTCCGTTCGATCAAGGACATGCGCGCGATTGCCGCTGCGGTAAAGGAGAAATTCGGCGGCCTGGATATCGTGTTCGCGAACGCGGGCTGGGCCTTTCCATCCGCAGTCGACGACATCGACGACGCACTCTACAGCGAGATCATGGACATCAACGTCAAGGGCGTGGTGTTCACGCTTCAGGCGGTGTTGCCGGACCTGCGCGAGGGCGCCTCGGTCATTCTCAATACGTCGTTCGTCGCGCAGACCGGCAAGCATGGCATCTCGTTGACGGCGGCTGCGAAGGCCGCCGTGCGATCGCTTGCCCGCAGTTGGTCCTACGAGTTTCTCGACCGGAAAATCCGCTTCAACGCGATCGCTCCCGGCGCGATCGACACACCTCTGCTCTCCCGGTGGGGCATGCCCGACGATTGGGTTCGCGACCGCAAGGCCGAGTTCGCCGAAGCCATTCCGGTGGGCCGCCTGGGCAAGGCCGAGGACATCGCCAACGCGGCGCTCTATCTCGCCAGCGACGAATCCTCGTATGTCGTCGGCACCGAACTGGTCGTCGATGGCGGTGCCTCGCAGCTTTGAGCCTGCGGCGCCCGATCCCCGAGCCCTGCACGTCGTCGCGGCTCATCCGCACATCTGATCTCACGTCCGCCACGCCTTTCGTCGCGGCGGTTATTCCATCCGGCCCAACCTGGTTGCGCTCGCAACTGGGTCGCAATGCAAGGAGAAATGATCTTGACCGACAGTAACGAAAACAATGCTTCCGGGCAACCACTCACCAGAGCAGGTCGCTCGCGCCGCGATGTGCTCAAGTTTGGCGGCGTCGCGACCCTCGGTGCCGTCCTCGGTGGCGGAGCCCTGCTTGGGCACGCAACCCCGGCTCTTGCGCAGGCAGGCAGCGAAGGAGCACTTGCCCCGAATGACCCGCTCAATATCCTGATCGTCAATTACGACGGCGGGACGCTTCTCGACTTCGCCGGCCCCAGCGAGATTTTCCATCGGCTACCGAATACGAACGTTCGCTACGCGAGCCTCGATGGCGGCAACGTGACGCTCGAATTCGGCGTCGTGTACGGCAAGACCGAACGACTGGCCGATATCGAGAAGACCGACGTGCTCCTGGTCCCCGGCGGGTCCGATTTGTCGGCGCCGATGCGACCCGCCTATCAAGCGCAGATCCGGCGTCTGGCGGAAAGCGCCAAACACGTGACGTCGGTTTGCAACGGATCGCTCGTGCTCGCTGCAACGGGCATTCTCAATGGCAAGCGAAGCGCCTGCCATTGGGCCTTCGTCAACAAGCTGGCCGAATATGGCGCGATTCCCGTGCCCGATCGCTTCGTCGAAGACGACAACGGTCGGTTCATGAGCGGCGGCGGCGTGACGGCGGGCATCGACTTCGCACTTCGCGTGGCAGCGAAACTGCGCGGTCGACAAGCCGCCGAATTCACGCAACTCGCTATCGAATACGATCCCGCGCCGCCGTTCCACTCCGGTCATCCGCGAGACGCGCGGCCGGAAGTCGTTGCAATGGTCGACAAGAAACTGCCAGGCGCATCCAGGGGGCTCGCACGCGTCCCGGGCGTTCGTTGAAGCGCTCGCAGGCAATGTGAGCAAGGCCGTCTTCAGGCCTCGATGATCACCGCATCCGACATTGCCTGCTCCAACTTTCAATTTTCGCAGTCCTCTTAATTCACGCCATGACTGGAAATCAATCGATGCAACAGATTCGTATGTGTACTGCCTCTCTTGCCGCCTGTGCCACCTTTTTCGCGCTTGCGGCGCCGGCGACTGCCGGTGGATTGCAGCGTCCGCCCGAAGCGGCCATCAAGGCCGAAAACGCACGATGGGCGGATGCCTTTGCGCGCGGAGACTATGAGGCGATCGGCCGCCTCTACACCAACGACGGCACACTCTTGCCGCCCGGAGGCAACAAGGTAACGGGGAGCAGCGCGATCGTCGAGTACTTCACCAAAGGGTATGCCGGATCAAAGCCGGCCACCGTATCGTTCAGCAACTACGAGTTCTACGGTAATGACCGGGTCGTGACTGAAGTTTCGGATGCGGATATCCGTGACCACGATGGAAAGCTCAAGTACCGCGGCAAGCAGATTCTCGTCTTTCTGAAAGAGGGCGGCGCCTGGAAGTTGCACCGCGACATGTGGAACGATTACGGTCCGCTGAAAGCGGATGACCATTGATGGTCTGGAGCAGTGAAAATGACGTACCGAACGCGTCAATAGGCTGCTAGACGGACGTTGACCAGACAGCGCGCGTATCGAACGGCGCTCGCGATCAGCGCGTGCCGTTCGATCGACTCTCGCGTCGAATCGCTTGCGGCGGGTGCCCATGGAGTTTGATGAAGGCCCGCCGCATCCGCTCCGGATCGGTGAACCCTACGGCCAGCGCAATCTGTTCGATCGGTTCGCTACCGCCCTGCAGGCGCAGCCTCGCCGCTTCGACTCGCAAGCGTTCGACCGCCTTGGCCGGTGTTTCTCCGGTTTCCCGGCGAAATGCGCGTCCGAACTGTCGCGGGCTCAATCTTGCGGCGTCGGCGAGCCGCTCGACAGACAACGGTTCGGCCAGATGCTCCCTCGCAAAATTCAGCGCGATGCGGATACGATCCGATTCCGGCTCCATCTGCGACATCGCGGAGAACTGGGACTGACCGCCTGGCCGACGATACGGAACAACCAGAAGCCTGGAGACGGCGCGCGCAACCTCCGCGCCCATGTCCTGTTCAATCAAGCCGAGCGCCAGGTCGATTCCGGAGGCGATACCCGCCGACGTCCAGATGCGGCCCTCCTCGATATAGATACTGTCGCCCTCGACCCTGGTGAGAGGAAAGCGCGACTGCAACTGAGCGGCGTATCGCCAGTGCGTCGTGGCTCTCAAGCCGTCCAGCAAGCCGGTTTCCGCCAGCAGGAATGCGCCGGTGCACACGCTCGCCACCCGCGCAGCCCTCGCGCCCAGTTTCCTGGCGGCGGCGATATTCTCGGGTGTCTGCATCGGATCGACATCACCGCCCACGAAAACGACGGTGTCGAACGTGCGCCTGCCGCTCGGCTTCGTCTCGATCGAGAGGCCCGTATTGCCGCGAACCGGGCCGCCGGACTGCGAGATGACATGGAGATCGTAGGGCGTATGGCCCGCCGCTGTGGCCACCTGATTGAAGGCCGACAGTGGCCCGCCCAGATCAAGCACATCGTAGCCACGGCAAACGAAGAATCCGATTCGATGCATGACGAAGTCGCCAACTGAAAATCCCGGAAAGTCGCATTTTACGGGGAACCCTCAGATAGCGCCATTCGGCGTGAAATGAGGGAAAAACGTCGTTTACGTCGTGATTGATTGTCCGTATGCCTAGCCGACGACATCTGTCAGGCCTGGATCGGAGCCGGCCCACACTACTCCGTATTCACCTTCCGCCACTGCATCGGCGACATCTCGTACCGCCCGCGAAACGCCCGACTGAATGCCGCTTCCGACGTGTACCCAACCCGACCGGCAATATCCGAAATCGGCGCGCGGCTATAGCGCAACAACTCCGCCGCACGATCCAGACGCCAGGTCGTGAGATAGCTCAACGGCGCCTGCCCCACGACGCGCTGGAACCGGTCCGCAAAAGCCGACCGCGACAGATTCGACAACTCGGCGAGATCACTCACGCTCCACGCACGTCCGGGATCCGCGTGAATCGCGGACATCGCCGGGTTGATCCGGCTATCGATCGCACCGGACAACCAGCCGTGCCCCGCCGAGCCCTCTGTCGCCCACGTGCGCAGCAACTGGACGAAGATGACATCCAGCAGCCGGGAGATCATCGCGGCGGCGCCCGCGCGCGGGCTCAGTGCCTCGTCGAGGATGAAATGACAGCTCAGCTCCAGCCACTCGAACGGCCGCTCCCGTAACCCTTTCAGCACCAGCACCGGCGGCAGCACGGACAGCAAACGTTGCGACAGCACGCCGTCGAATCCGAAGTCGCCGCACAGCCAGGTGGTGTCTCCGCTCCCGATCGTCAGGCGCTCGCGGTCGTAGTACTGTGGCGCGAGATCCGTGACGAGCCTCGCGGAGCGGCCCGGCCGGTCGGAGATGACATGACCGTGACCATGCATCAGCATGACCAGGTCTCCCTGCGACGCGTGATACCGCTCGTCGAGCCCCTCCACTTCGATCGCCACGCTGCCGCTGCGGATGATGTGCAAACGATACTTGCCGGCAGGAAAGCGCAAGCCGAAAGGCGCGGATGCCGCGCACGTGAAGACCGTGTTGCCGCGGATGCGGATCAGCTCCAGCACGTCGGAAAAGGCATCCCGCTTGAAGGCGAACGGATCTGACTCATCGTCCAGCGCAGTCGGCGTTTGAGCAAAGAATTCCGGCTTTTTGGCCATGTCGCGTACCCGGATGGTCTTTATGATGGACACATCATTCACGCTGAACGTCGCCGGTGTCAAAGACTATTCTCAAGATACGTAGCGCACGGCAACCGCGTAGTACCCCTTGTTTCGATGCTGGCAAAGCACGGGGCAGACCCAACCGGAAATACCAAGGTCTCACGGGCGTGATTTTCGTCATCTAGCGATCACAGGAGCAGGGATATGAATTCGGAAACGCGTACCGACACGGTTGTACTTATTCACGGCCTGTGGATGACACCGTTGTCCTGGGAACATTGGGTTACTCGCTACGAGCAGCGCGGCATGCGCGTCATCACGCCGGGGTATCCGGGCGTCCAGCCGGGCACGGCCGGCGTCGAGGCACTCCGCCGCGATCCTTCGCCGCTGGTGAATCTCGGCGTGCGCGAGATCTTCGATCACCTGGCCCGGACCATCGCAGCGCTCGACACGAAGCCGATCATCATGGGGCATTCGTTCGGCGGCGCGTTCGTCCAGCTTCTTCTCGACGCGGGTTACGGCTCGGCCGGTGTGTCGATCGACGGCGCCGCGGTGAAGGGTGTGTGGGCGCTGCCGTTCAGCGAGATCAAGGCGACGTTCCCGGTCCTGCGCAATCCGGCCAACCTGCATCGCGCGGTGCCCATCACCGAGAAAGAGTTTCACTACGCGTTCACGAACAACCTGAGCCTCGAGGAATCGAAGCGGGTTTACGACCGCTACGCGGTTCCCGTGTCAGGGCGCATCCTGTTTCAAGGCGGGTTCGCGAACGTCACCCCGAATGCCACGACAAGCTACAACTTCGCGAACGACGATCGCGCACCGTTGCTCTTTATCGCCGGCGGCAACGACAACATTCTGCCGCCGGCCGTACAGCGCGAGAATTTCGAAAGGAATGCGAAGGGCTCACGGGCCATTTCGGCGTACAAGCTGTTCAACGGCCGCAGCCACTACACCTGTGGCGAGAAAGGCTGGGAGGATGTTGCCGACTTCGCGCTCGACTGGGCGCTGGCGCCTGCAGCGGGGGATCTCGGCAAGCGCTGAGTTGTCCGCCAACTGCCCATCACCGGCTACGGCCATGAATCCGCCCACTCGCGTTCGACCACGCGACTGGGCGGCCATTGCTGTTTGCATAGCCTGGATTCAGCGGCATCGTGGTCGAAACGAGGCGCTTTCAACAGCCGGCCAGCCCCCTCCTTCAATCAGTTGCTTGTGCCGAGACCGTCCAGAAACGTCTGCGTCACGCCGACCCATTCACCGGCTCCGCCGTTGCTGCCGTTGTATTCGACCGCGGGGTTCTGCCCGCCCCAGATCACGAACCCGCTCGCCGTCGTGCCCCTGATGTCGTTCAGCAGGTATTGCCACCGGCTGCCCGGCACGAGCACGGTGTTCCTGTCGTAGTACTGCGGCCACAGATACGGGAACACCGGATGCGTTCCCGTGCTGCTCAGCGCATCAGCCTGTGCGGCCGATGCGATGTTGCGATTGAGCTGCGTCGCCCAGTCCACGCCCGTCCACGAGTCCGTGCCGTTCGCGCGAATGTACGCGCTCGGGAAATGCGCGGTACGCCCGCCATCGAGATCCATCAGTTCGGCCACGCCCCGATACGCGGCATTCGGATCGGTACTGCTGATGTGGGCCGTGTTGACGAGCCCGTACCAGCCGAGCACGCGATTGGGCCGCACTTCGCGCGCCCATGCCTGCAGCTGCTTGAGTATGGCCAGGTGATTCGCGACCGTCGCGCTGCTGCCGGTCAGGTACAGTTCCTCGCAATCGAGCACGAGATAGCCCGGCGCGTCGGCGGGCGTTGGATCATACGTGTTGATCAGGTTGATCCACGCGCTGCGGGTCGGCAGCACGGCGCGACCGCTCGCGTCGACCGTGATCGGCTTGCAGTACCGCGCCGGGATGAAATTGATTTTGACGGCGCCGTGGCCGATCGACACGTCGGTATAAGCCGTGTTGTCCAGCACGGAGAACGGTCCGGCGGCCCGCGCCGCGGGTGCGGCAATGCACGCGCCCAGGGCCAGCAGCGCGACGGGCAGGCCGATCCTCGCGGCGGCCCGGCGAACGAATCCGTTTTTCTTCATGGTCATCACCTCGATCGTTGGATACAGGAAATCCGGCCCGGCGTACGTACCGGGCCGCTCGCCGCCGCTCGTCAGAACAGCGTCTCCACGCCGGCATACAGGCCGCTCTGGCCTTGCCCCGGCGGCGGATTGGTGCCCCAGCCGGCGCCGCCCGGCCCGCGCCCCGGGTTCTGCGGATTCACGCCGAAATTCCCCTGCGCGCTGTTGAAGACGTGGGCCGCCATGCTGTAGAGGAAGGTGCGTTTCGACAGGTTGTACATGCAACCAACGCCGAGCATCGTCGTGCGCGCCACGCCGTCGTGATCGTCGGTCCATCGCCCCGGCCCGACGCGCATCGTGTAGACGGCACCATGCACGTGCAGCGCAGGATTGACGTCGTACGAGAGCCCTGCCCACCAGAGGTCGGCGCTGTCCGACAGGCCCGCCGGTGTATCCGGCGCCGAATAGTGCGTGTAGGCCGCCTGGACCTGGAACGGGCCGTAGCGGTTGCGGATGCCGACGAACGCTTCACGCGAATAGCGGAACAGGTTGTCTTCCTTGCCCTGCGCGTTGCGGATCTCGTCCCACAGCACGCGCACCTGGAAATCGCCGTTCGTGTAGGCGGCCGCGAAGCCGTCCGCCCGCCCGGCCTTGCCGGCGTTGTTCGGGTCGCCGGAATTGAAATTGACCGAACTGTTGCCGAGGTTCAGCTCCGCCTCGAACGAAAATCCGTGCAGTTCGGGAGACAGGTAGCGGATCCCGTTCGACAGCCGCGACCCGTTGCGATACGCGACGAACGACTGCGCGCCGAAGTTCTCTTCGAGCAGCGGGTCGAATTCCCAGACGTAGTTGTTGACCATCGGCCCCTGGCCGAAGCGGATCGTGCCGAGCCGATCGTTCTTCAGCGCCACCCACGCGGCGCGCTGGAATATCAGCCCGGCCACGAGCGAGCCGGTCGGCGTGAACGCCGATTCGAGCAGGAACATCGCGTGATTGCCGTGCCCGAGATCCTCCGTCCCCTTGAAACCCAGGATGTTGACGCCCCAGTCGCTGCCCTCCGCCCATCTCGCGCCCGCGCCGCCGTTCGCCGTCTGCACGTTCGACGTGTACTGCACGTCCCCGCCCAGACGGCCCCATACGAGCACGCTCGACTGCGCATGCGCGAACGCGGCCCACGACAGCGCCACGCCCAACAGAATCCCGCGTTTCATGATTTAGTTATCCGAATTTATAAGAACAGCACGCCCGGGCGCACCCCTTCGCCCGCCGGGCGATACCCCGTTACAGCGCGGCCGCGACGGCGGGCTGGCGCTCCGTGCCGTCCACGCCGCTCGCGCCGTCGGCGCGCCGCTGCGCATCGCTCAGGCCGAAGAACCAGGTCAGCACGAAGCCGCTCGCATACGCGACCGCCACCGCCACGCAGTAGGTCGCGACGCTCGCCACGAGCCCCATCGGCCCCGTGACGAGCGGGATCAGCATCAGGTTGGCCGGGCCGATCGTCGTCGCCCCCACGTCGTGCCCGTGCGCGGCGCAATAACCGAGCACCAGCGCGCCCATCCCGCCGCCCAGCGACGCCGTGATCAGCGGGCGGCCGAGCGGCAGCGTGACGCCGTACAGCAGCGGCTCGCTCACGCCGAGCATGCAGGTCGGCAACGTATTCCGGATCGTTTGCTTCAGGCGCGGGTCCCGCGTACGGAAATACAGCGCGAACGCAGCGCCCGCCTGCCCGCATCCGGACATCGCGAGAATCGGGAACAGCGCGGTGTAGCCGTACTGTGCGATCAGTTGCGCGTGGATCGGAATCAGCGCCTGATGCAGGCCGAACATCAGCAGGCCCACGAACGACGCGGCCAGCACGAACGCGGCCGGCATGCCGCCCGCGCGCAGCAGGGTCGCGGTCAGGCTGCCGACCGCCTGCGTCAGCAACTCCGCGACCGGCATGATGACGAACAGCGTTGCGATGCCCGCGAGCCCCAGCGCGACGGTCGGCGCGAGCAGCGTCTGGGCGGCCGATGCGATGCGCGCGCGCACGCTGCGCTCGATGCCGGCCGTCAGCGCGCCGGCCAGCAATGCGCCCATCAATCCGCCCTGCCCGGGCTTCAGCGCGATCTCGCCGATGATCGGCAGCGTGAACGCGGGCAGCTTCGCGATCGCGGGCAGGATCAGGATGCCTGCGGTCGCCCCGCCGAGGCATGGCGTGCCGCCAAATTCAGCGGCCGCGTTCATGCCGACCTGGATCACGAGGAACGCGAAAAACGCCGAACCGACGATCGATGCGACCGTCGCGGCGAACGTCAGCGTGCCGGCTCCTCCAGCAGGCGCCTGCGCAGCCCAGACCTTCAACAGCCCGGCGATCGCGTTGAGCAGGCCCGCGCCGATCAGCGCGGGAATGAGCGGCGTGAAGATGCTCGCGATGCGCCGCAGGAACCGGTGCGCGGCCGTGTTCCTGCGGGCGGGGCGACCGGCCGGCTCGCGCTTGCCGGTGGCCCGTGTGGCCGCAGCGGTCACGGCGGC
>NZ_JAAGPO010000141.1:0-28192 GCF_017104825.1 Burkholderia sp. Ac-20345
TCGCCGCGCTCGCGCAGCGCGATGGCTAGCGCGAGCGCCAGCGCACCGCCGGCCGAATCGCCGGCGATCACGATCCGGTGCGGCGCATGGCCCTGCGCGCGCATCGCGTCATAGACGGCCAGCGCGTCGTCGAGCGCGGCCGGGCTCGGATGCTCGGGGGCCAGCCGGTAATCGGGCACCCACACCGGCAGGCCGGCATCGTTCGCGAGCCGCGTGGTCACGCCGCGATGCGTATGCGGGCCGCCGAGACAGAATGCGCCGCCGTGCAGATAGAGGATCGCGCCGCCCGTGTCGCCGCGTTTCGGCGCCACGACTTCGACCGGCACGCGATTCGCGGACGTCCGGTAGCGCAGCGTGCCGCCCGTGCCCGGCATCAGCGGCGACAGCAGCGCGACGACGCGGCGCTGCATGCGCGCGCCGAACGGCGGCCCGATCAGCGGCCGGAACGCCACGCGCAGGAAGCCGCGCAGCGATGCGGCAGTGAGGGCCTCCAGCCGGCCGGCGGGCGGCGCGACCACCACGTCGCGCGCCGGTGCGACCGACTCGGGCAACGGATGCGTGAAACGGTAAGCGGACATCCCGGTGAAGCGCGTGATCCACCGGTAGGTCAGCGTGAAGCCCGGCCAGTTCGTGCTGTTGTGTCCCGACGCATCGACGTACCAGCTCTTGCAGGTGTTCCACACCGATCCTTCGAGCCGCTGTTGCACATGCACGTTGAAGCGCCGGTAGCGGCGCGCGTCGACGTCGATCTCGCGTGCGCCGTCGCGCCGCATCGTGCGCAGGCAGCGCATCACGTGCGCGATCTGGCTCTCGAGCATGTAGACGATCGAGTTGTGGCCGAGGTTGGTGTTCGGGCCGTACAGCATGAAGAAGTTCGGAAAGCCGGGCACGGTGAGCCCGAGATACGCCTGCGCGCCGCGCCGCCATGCGTCGTTCAGGTCGAGCCCGTCGCGGCCCGTGATGCGCATCGGCGACAGGAAATCGGTCGCCGCGAACCCGGTGCCGTAGACGATCGCGTCGACCGGATGGTGCACGCCGTCGACGGTCTCGATGCCGTCCTCCGTCACGCGCCGGATCCGCTGCGTGACGAGCTCGACGTTGTCGCGGCTCATCGCGGCAAGGTAGTCGCTCGACAGCAGGATGCGCTTGCAGCCGATCGGGTAGTCGGGCGTGAGCCGCGCACGCAACGCGGCGTCCGGCACGTCGCGTGCAAGCAGCTTGTGGAACGGCCGGCCGACCGCGACCTTCATCAGCTTGTGCAGGCGCGTGAACGCGATCGCGCGCGATTCGTAGCGCAGGTAGATCGATGCGCGATGCAGCTTCATCGCCCACGGCAGCCGGCGGAACAGCGCCTTCTCCCACGGCCGGTACGCGCGGTCGGGGCGCGGCATCACGTAGGCCGGCGAACGCTGGAACACGACCAGGCGCTGCACGTCGCCGGCGATCGCCGGGACGAACTGGATCGCCGACGCGCCGGTGCCGACCACCGCCACACGTTTGCCGGCGAGCGAATAGTCGTGATCCCAGTGCGCGGAGTGGAAGGCGCGGCCGCGAAACGTGTCGATGCCGGGCAGGTCGGGCATCGCGGGGCGGCTCAATTGCCCGGTGCCGCTGACGAGCATGGTGGCGCTCAGCGTCGTGCCGTCGGCGAGCGTGACGCGCCACAGCGCAGCGGCTTCGTCGTAGCGCGCGTGCTGGACTTCGGCGCCGAAGCGCAAATAGCGCGCGAGGCCGTACTTGCGCGCGCAATGCTGCAGGTACGCATGGATTTCGGGCTGCGGCGCGAACACGCGCGACCAGGCCGGATTCGGCTCGAACGAGAACGAGTACAGGTGCGAGGGCACGTCGCAGGCGGCGCCCGGGTAGCTGTTGTCGCGCCACACGCCGCCGACGTCGTGCGAGCGTTCGACGATCGCGAAATCGTGGATGCCGGCACGTTGCAGTGCGATCGCCATGCCGATGCCGGCAAAGCCGGCGCCGATGATGATCGCCGCAAGCGGGGCGGCGGAATCGGTCAGGTGGGCTGCGTCACGCGACGACATGGCGGGTCTCCTCCGGCTGGACGGCATCGTGCGCGGCGCACGAGGCGGGAGCGGTGTCGCGATCCGTCGATGCGTCGGCGGCTTCGTCCTGTGGCCGCACTGACGTGCGGCTCACACCGCGGATCAGGTCGACGGCCTTCTCGGCGATCATGATCGTCGGTGCGTTGGTATTGCCGCCGATGAGCGTCGGCATGATCGACGCATCGACGATGCGCAGCCCCTGCAGGCCGCGCACACGCAGTTGCGGATCGACGACGGCGAGCGCGTCGTGCCCCATCCGGCACGTGCCGACCGGGTGATACACGGTGTCGGTGCGCCGCCGCAGCACGTCGCGGATTTCATCGTCGGTGTCGACGTTCGCGGTGAACAGGTCGCGCGTGGTCCAGCCGGCGAGCGCAGGCGCCTCCATCAGCCGGCGCGTGAGGCGGAAGCCCGCGACCATGTCGTCGAGGTCGCGCGGATCGTCGAAGAACGCGGGATCGATGCGCGGCGCCGCGAGCGGATCGGTGCCGTTGAGCGTGACCGAGCCGCGGCTGCGCGGCCGCAGCAGGCACACGTGGCACGACAGCCCGTGGCCGGCGTGCAGCTTGCGCGCGTGATCGTCGACGAGTGCGACGACGAAGTGCAGCTGGATGTCCGGTGCGTCGAGTTCGGCGCGGGTCTTCAGGAAACCGCCGCCTTCCGCGAAATTCGATGTCAGCATCCCGCGCCGTTCGCGGCGGAAGCGTATGAACTCGCGCAGCATGCGCAGGCCGCCGCGCGCGGACACGCCCATCGTATCGACGCTGCGGGTGCGGTAGCCGAAGATGAAGTCCGGATGATCCTGCAGGTTGCGGCCGACGCCGGGCAGGTCGGCATGCACGGCGATGCCCTGTTGCTGGAGTTCGCGGCCCGGGCCGACGCCCGACAGCATCAGCAACTGCGGCGTCTGCAGCGCGCCGGCCGCGAGCACGACTTCACGCCGTGCGCGCAGCGTGCGCACCTCGCCGTGCTGCCGCACTTCGACGCCGATCGCGCGCGTGCCGTCGAACAGGATGCGCAGCACCTGCGCGTGCGTCTCGACCGTCAGGTTGTCGCGCCGGCCGATGTGCGGCAGCAGGTACGCACGCGCCGCGCTCCAACGTTCGCCGTGCTTCTGCGTGACCTGGTAGATGCCGATGCCTTCCTGCTGCGCGCCGTTGAAATCGTCGGTGAGCGGCAGGCCGGCCTGTTGCGCGGCTTCGAGGTAGCGCGCATGGAACGGGTTGCCGGTGCGCAGGTCGCTCACCCACAGCGGGCCGTCGCGGCCGTGCCACGCGTCGTCGAAGCGCTCGTTGTGCTCGCTCAGGCGGAAGTACGGCAGCACGTCGTCGTACGCCCAGCCTTCGTTGCCGAGCGCGGCCCAGCCGTCGTAGTCGACGCGATGGCCGCGGATATAGACCATCGCGTTGATCGCCGACGAACCGCCCAGCACCTTGCCGCGCGGCTGGTAGCCGATGCGCCCGCCGAGGCCCGGCTGTGGCACCGTGTCGAACGCCCAGTTGTTGATGCGCGTCGGCATCATCGCGACCGCGCCGGTCGGCACGTTGACGAGCGTGCCGTCGCCGCGGCCGCCGGCCTCGAGCACGCAGACGGTCACGGCCGGGTCCTCGGTCAGCCGCCCGGCGACGACGCTGCCGCCCGAACCGCCGCCGACGACGATGTAGTCGAAAGTCTTGCTCATGGATTCGTCCTCTGATGGTCGATGGATCAAGCGGAGCGCGGCAGGTGGGCCGCGAGTGGCGGGGCGGGGGCGCGGGTGGACGCGGCGCGCCGGCATGCGAAGCAGGCTGCGGGATCGGTCGGGCGACTTTGTCGCATGGTGTCTCCTCAGGAGGGCGATGGCGTCGTTCGGATGACGACTGGATGACGCCGATGGTGCTGGCCGCATGGGAAAACACCAATGCTGCTTCGGGACAATTGTTTTAGTATTTGGGCCAAATCGGCGCTTCGAGGGTTTCTCCGCATGAGCTTCTGGGATTTCACCCGGAGTCCGGCCAGCGCCCGGCTGCTGGTCGATTTCGGCGACGAACGCGGCGTGCCGCACACGACGCTGCTGGCCGGCACGGGGCTCGCGGACGCGCAGCTCGACGATCCGAAAGTCGAGGTGACGGCCGCGCAGGAGCTGCGGCTGACCGGCAACCTGCTGCGCGCGCTCGGGCGCGCGCCGGGCCTCGGGTTCGAGGTCGGCCAGCGCTATCACTTCTCCGCGTACGGGGTGTGGGGCTACGGGCTGATCGCGAGCGCGACCGCGCGCGATGCGCTCGCGCTGGCGCTCCGCTTCCTGCCGCTCACCTATGCGTTCACGGTGATCACGTACCGCGAGGAAGACGGGACGTGCGTGCTCGGTTTCGGCGCGCCGGAACTCGATGGCCCGCTGAGCCGGTTCCTCGTCGAACGGGACATGACGGCCGCGGCCGTGCTGCTGCAGGAAATCGGCGATGACGCATTCGCGTTGTCGCGCTTCACGGTGCAGGCGGCGCGCACGCCGAGCATGGCGGTGCCGCGCATCGCCGGCATCGAGCCCGCGTTCTCGGCGCGCGCGAACAGCCTCGCATTCGATCGCGTGTTTCTCGACCGGCTGCTGCCGCACGCGAATCCGCTGACGGTGTCGATGTGCGAGCAGATGTGCGGCCAGCTGCTCGAAGCGCGGCGCGCGCGCGTGGGCACGTCGGAGATGGTGCGCCAGTACCTGACCGCGACGCCCGGCCCCGCGCCGTTCTCGCTGGAGGACATGGCGCGGCTGATGAACACGAGCCCGCGCACGCTCAAGCGCCGGCTGCAGGAGGAGGGTACGACGTTCCGCGCGCTGCTCGCGCAGGCGCGCGGCGCGATGGCCGAGACGCTGCTCGGCGACGCGCGCCTGTCGCTCGCGGAAGTGGCCGAGCGGCTCGGCTTCAGCGACCTGTCGAGTTTCTCGCAGGCGTTCAAGCGCTGGTACGGCGTGCCGCCGGGCGCGTATCGCAGCGCGGCGCAACGGGACAGCGGCCGTTCCTGAATCACGGTACGATCACTGGCTTTCCTGCCGACATTCCAATCACGAGAGACTCCGCATGATCACGATTCGCCCGATGACCGACGACGATTTCCCGCGCTTCTGGCCGACCTACCGCGCGATCGTCGCTGCTCAGGAAACCTATGCATTCGATCCGGCGCCGACGCAGGAAGCGGCACGCACCCTGTGGCTCGCTGCGCCGCTGTGCACGTGGATCGCCGAAGAGGATGGCGTCGTGCTCGGTTCGTACTACCTGAAGGCGAATGCGGCCGGGCCCGGCAATCACGTGAGCAACTGCGGCTACATGGTGAGCGAGGCCGCACGGGGCCGTGGCGTCGCGCGCCTGATGTGCGAGCACTCGCAGCAGGTCGCGCGCGAGCGTGGCTTTCTCGCGATGCAGTTCAACTCGGTGGTGTCGACGAACGAGGTGGCGGTCGCGCTGTGGCAGAAGCTCGGTTTTGAAATCGTCGGGCGCCTGCCGCGTGCGTACCGTCACGCGCGGCTCGGTTTCGTCGATAGCCTCGTGATGTACAAGTGGCTCGGCGACCCGGAGGCCGCCGAAGCCTGAGCGCGCAGCCGCTTCGTCAGACGGCGAACGCGCCGTCGAACACGACCCGGTCGTCGAGCGCGAGCGTGCCGCGCGCGAAGATCAGGTCGAGATGGTGGCTGCCGTTTTCGCCGCCGCCGAGCCCGAGGTGCAGGCCCGGATGACGTTCCTCGAACCCCGCGTTGCGGCCGTACAGCCCGCGAATCCCGAGGTTCGTGCCGATGCCGAATTCCTCGATCCGCCGGTGGTTCGCATGCCGGTCGAGATAGGTCGAGAAATCGCGCCGGAAGCCTTCATCGTCGGTATCGAAACCGACGATCATGCTGTTCTCGACATGCAGCGTGGCGAGCTGCTCGGCCACCTTGTACTTGATCGCGAACGGCACGGTGCCGAGAAACGTGCCGCTGAAGACGATCGAGCCGTTGAGATCGGTGACGTGCGTCGCGATCTCGCCGGGCACGACGTCGAGGTTGCCCATTCCATCCACGCTCGTCCATTTCTGGTCCGGCGCGAGCGAGCCCGTCAGCGTGTTGCCGGCTTCGTCGATGAAGCGGATCTGCGATGCGTGCGCGGCCGCGTCGATCAGCCGGCCGTTGCGTGCCGCGATGTCGTCGAGCGATTCGGCGAACGCCTCGTCAAGATGCGGGCCGTAATCCTTGAACAGTACCGACTTGCTCCAGTGCTCGACGATCGCGGGGCGAATCGCGGCGAGGAACGGCGGCCCGCTCGGCGACGGCGTCGGCAGGCACGACGAGTCGTACAGCAGCACGAACAGATCGGCGCGATCGAGCGCGGCGGCAATGTCGGCGGGCGGGGTGCTTTCGAGGCAGAGTGTGGTCGCGTCGAGCGAATCGGGCAGGGCGGAAAACGCGCGCAACGCGATGTCGCGGTTGCGGGTGTCATGGCCGACCAGCAGTTTTCCCGACTCGCCGCGCGCCAGCTTGTCGCGCAGCGCGGGGTGGAAGCCCAGCGCGCGGTGCAGGTTCAGCATGCGTGTCTCCGGAAGCAGCGGAAGGGCCGCGGCCCTTCCGCGAGAACGGGTGGCCCGCTCAGACCGGCCAGAGCGCGGTGCCGAACGGCACCACGGCGTCCTCGACCATCATGTCGACGGCCTCGGGGTGCGTGTCTTCCTGCATCCAGTCAAGCAATTCGATCTGCTGGGTGTCCTGCATGTCAATTCTCCTGTGATGAACATGAGTGTTTCAACATGAAAGTGCGGCTAAAAAGTTGCCACTCCTCATCACGCATTTCATGAATACGCGACGAGTGGCGTTGATATTAGTCTGAGGAATTTACGAATGCAATGCGTTGCAAGGTTTTTAGCCGAGGCGTGCTAAACACGAGGGATTTGCGGATCGCGTACCGTAAAGCACGGATAAAGAGGATGACGAATTCGATGTCATTTTTTCAATGACCGGAATTGGAATCGACGCATTGCACTCGGCGATTTTTCATCGGGAATTTAATCGCCGCGATCGATGTCGTTCGCGGCGAGCAGGCGAGCAGGCGAGCAGGCGAGCAGGCGTGCATGCGCGCGAACGCGTCGTCGGTCATCGGTAGCGCGTCAGCGGCCCGACGCCCGTGTCAACCGAGCAGCGCCTTGCCGAGCGGTTTGGCCGGCTCGGACCGGAGCACCAGCGACGTCGTGACCGCACCGAAGCGCGCGATCGCATCGATGATGGTTTCCAGTTGTCCCGGTGTCGGCACCAGGACCTTCAGCAGGAAGCAATCCTCGCCGGTCATCCGGTGGACCTCGATGACGTGCGGCATCTCGGCGAACGCGCGCAGCGCAGGCTTGATGTGTTCGTGCGTCGTCTTCAACCGGATGATGGCCATCATCCCCAACCCCAGCGCGGCCGGGTCGATCCGTGCGCCGTAGCCCGCGATGATGCCGCGCTCTTCCAGTCGCTTGACGCGCTCCGACGTGGCGGGCTGCGACAGGCCGATACGCCGGCCCACTTCGGACAGCGGCGTGCGCGCATTTTCCTGCAGCGCCTCGAGGATCGAAAGATCCAGGCGATCGAGCTCTCCGTTCGACATGTCCGCTTTCCCGCTCCGTTAATTCATCGGCATATTGTCTCAATATCCGATGATTTGCCATTCCCGGCCGGTTTCCGGCAGGCCAGACTGCGAGCTCGCTTATTCATGGAGACGGAGATGGACCAGACGATCGTGATCGTGCCGGGGATCGGCAACTCGGGACCGGATCATTGGCAGAGCCACTGGGAGGCCGCGCTTCCGGGCGCCATTCGCATCGCGCCTGCGTCATGGGATGCGCCCGACCTGCGTGACTGGATGGCGGCGCTAGATGAAGCCGTCGCGCAAGCCGCGACGCCGCCGGTGGTGATCTGTCATTCGCTCGGCTGCCTGCTGTTCGCGCACTGGCGTGCGGCGTCGGCGCGCGTCGTGCGCGGTGCGTGGCTCGTCGCGGTGCCCGATCCGGGCGGCCCGCGTTTTCCGGCTGCGGTCAGCGCGTTCGCGAACGTGCCGGAGGGCGATTTCGGTGGCTTGCCGGTGCTGGCGATCGCCAGTTCGGACGACGGGTACGACCCGTCCGGGCGTGGCATTGCATGGGCGGGCGCGTGTGGTGCGACGCCGCTGTTGCTCGGCCCGCGCGGCCATCTGAATGCGGAGGCGGGATTGGCGGAATGGCCCGAGGGACGCGCTTTGTTCACCGCCTTCATGGCGGGATTGCGGAGGTAGCGCGGGCAAGTGGCCGATGTGCTCCCGCGATGGCCCGCGGCGGGCGATGCATGGACGATCCGGCTGCTGCGGCCGGGTTCCTGTTGCCGACGCATGCCGGCCTGCGACGGCTCAAGTATGATCTGCATGCGCGTCAAACCTCGTCCTTCACGGCGGGGAAGGATAGCGCGGACGTCGTAGGCGTCCTTTCGGGCGGCTAGTGGGGCGTTTTCTGTTGGTCGATGTATTTGCAAGCGATTTCGACAGGCGCTCCACCACAACTTCCTGCAAAGCAAGACAGAGACCCCAGCGCGCCGCCCCACAACTTTTTCCGAATGCTCGAGTAGCACTTGAAAGACGTAATAGCGACCGCGTCGAAAGGCTTGACTCGCTCTTGTGGGCCAGACATACAATCGTCCGATGCGACGACTCCAGGCCTTCAAGTTCGAACTGATGCCGAACGGCGAGCAGCAGCGCGATATGCGCCGCTTCGCCGGATCGTGCCGGTTCGTCTACAACAAGGCGCTGGCGTTGCAGAAGGAGAACTACGAGGCGGGCGGCAAGTTCATTGGCTACGTAGCAATGGCCAAGCATCTGACGGAGTGGCGTAACGGAGGCGAAACGCCATGGCTCAAGGACGCACCCGTTCACCCGTTGCAACAGGCTCTCAAGGACATGGAGCGGGCCTACAAGAACTTCTTTGCCAAGCGAGCGGCGTTTCCGAAGTTCAAGAAGCGCGGCCAGCGCGACAGTTTTCGCTACCCGGACCCCAAGCAATTCAAGCTCGACCAGCCCAATGGGCGCATTTTCCTGCCCAAGCTGGGCTGGATGCGGCTGAGGCTGTCGCGTCCCGTGCTGGGCGAACTGCGCAACGCAACGGTCAGCTTCAACGCGGGCAAGTGGTGTGTCTCGATCCAGACCGAGCGGGAGGTCGAGCCGCCGGTGCCCCATGCCACCAGCGTGATCGGCATCGATGTGGGCATCGCCCGCTTTGCCACGATGAGCGACGGCACGTTTGTCGCACCGCTCAACAGTTTCAGGAAACATGAGGCTCGTCTGCGCCGATGCCAACGTGCGATGAGCCGCAAGGTCAAGTTCAGCAATAACTGGATAAAAGCCAAGACCAGACTCCAGCGCATCCATACGCGCATCGGCAATGCTCGCCGCGACTACCTGCACAAGGCCACGACCACGATCAGCAAAAACCACGCGATGGTGTGTATCGAGGACTTGCAGGTTCGGAATATGTCCAGGTCGGCGGCAGGCAGCACCGATGCGCCTGGCAACAATGTTCGGGCCAAGTCCGGTCTGAACAAGGCCATCCTCGACCAAGGGTGGTTCGAGTTCAGGCGGCAATTGGAGTACAAGCTGGCCTGGAATGGCGGCTGGCTCATGGCCGTTCCGCCCGCGAATACAAGCCGGACGTGTCCGGCTTGTGGATACGTGAGTGCGGACAACCGGACCACGCAGGAAAAATTCGCCTGTGTCGAATGCAGTTACGAGGAGAACGCCGATGTCGTCGGCGCTCTCAACATTCTGGCGCGGGGGCACCGCGTTGCAGCCTGTGGAGAGCCGGTGCAGTCGGGCCGCTCCGTGAAGCAGGAACCCGCCGAGGCGATCTGAGGCAAGCATTGTCGTTTCAGACGCGGTAGGAATCCCCCGTCTTCAGGCGGGGGAGGATGTCAACGTCCGATAGAATCGGAAGCCTCGACAGTCGGGATTGCCGCGTGCGGAACACCGGTTCCGCCGTCACGACTTGCCGCGGCTTCGAACGACCAAGGAGACACGCGATGCGCGCAGCGCCGCAACCGGAGCATGCCGGCCCGTCCGGGCCGGATGTCGGCGCGACCGGCTCTTACCCCGACCGTGACCCCGATCGCATCGCCGCGTGGCGGCTCGCGATCTGCCTGTCGCTCGGCAGCGCGATCGCGCTCGGCCTCGCGCGCTTTTCGTATGCGCTGCTGCTGCCGCCGATGAAGGCCGATCTCGGCTGGACGTTCGCGCAGGCCGGCGCGCTGAACACGGCGAACGCGGCCGGCTACCTGGTCGGTGCACTCGCGTTTCCGTTGCTGTCGCGGCGCTGGCGCGCGGGCTCGCTGCTGGCGGCCGGATGCGTGCTGACCGCGTTGCTGATGGCCGCGTGCGGGGTCACGTCCGGCATGCACGCGCTGCTCGTGCAGCGGCTCGCGACCGGCGTCGGCAGCGCGCTGATCTTCATCAGCGGCGGCGTGCTGGCCGCGCGGCTCGCATCGGCGTCGCCACGCGATGCGGGCTTGCTGCTCGGTCTCTACTACGGCGGCACGGGATGGGGCATCGTCGCATCGTCACTGCTCGTGCCGGCGACGCTTTCGCACGGCATCCATGGCTGGCAGCCCGCGTGGTTCGCGCTCGCGTTCGCGTGCGTGCTGTTCTCGGCGGTGGCCGTGTCGGCCGCACGCCGCATCGAGCACGTGCACGCGGCACCCGCCGCGCCGCGCGACGGTGCGGCGCCGGCCGCGACCGCGAGCCCCGCGCGCTTTGCACTTGCGCTGGCCGGCTACGGCCTGTTCGGCGTCGGCTATATCGGCTACATGACGTTCATCGTCGCGCTGCTGCGCGGTGCGGGGATGAGCGGCACGGTGGTCGCCGCGTTCTACGTGATGCTCGGCGTCGCGACCGTCGTGTCGGCGCGGCTGTGGTCGGGGCTGCTCGACCGGATGCGCGGCGGCCAGGCGCTCGCCGTGCTCAACGCGCTGCTCGGCATCGCGACGCTGATGCCGGCGATGTTCGTGCATCCGGCGGCCGCGTTCGCGTCGGGCGTGCTGTTCGGCGCGACGTTCCTGTCGGCTGTTGCATCGACGACGGCCTTCGTGCGCCACAACTTGCCGCCCGACGGCTGGGCGAAAGGGATCAGCGCGTTCACGACGGTCTTTGCGTTCGGGCAGATCGCCGGGCCGGTCGCGATCGGCTGGGTGTCCGACAGCGCGGGGCTTGCGCGCGGGCTCGTGTATTCGGCGCTGACGCTTTTCGCAGGCGCCGCGCTCGCGGCCGGGCAGCGCGCGTTGCGGGCCGCCGCATAGTCACGCGCGATACGTGCCAATCACCGCACGCACGCCGTGCGCGACACGCGATGAAACGCACGGCTGAAGTAGATCAGGCTGTCGCCGTCGTCGCGCACGCGGATCGACGTCGCCTCGATGAACATCACCGAATGCGAGCCGACCTCCTTCATGTCGGCGATCGTGCCCTGCAGGCTCGCGAGCGCGTCGCGCAGCACGGGTACGTCCTGGTCGCCGCGATCCCACACGGGCAGGTCGAAGCGCCGCTCCATCGGCAGGTCGGTGAGCCCCGCGAAATGCCGCGCGAGTTGCTCGTGTTCGGCCGGCAGCACGTTGATGCAGACGTGGCGGTTGCGTTCGAACGTCGCACGCATCGCGCTCGACCGGTTGAGGCACACGAGCAGCGTCGGCGGTGTATCGGTGACGGAGCATACGGCGCTCGCGGTGATGCCGCAGCGGCCGTGCGGCCCGGCGGTGGTGATCACGTTGACGGCCGCGCCGAGGTGGGCCATCGCTTGCCGGAAGGCCTTCTGCGCGTCGGTCGGCTCGACGCGTGCCGGTCGCTGGATATCGGTCGTGGAAGACATGGGCGCTCCTGATTGGACGAAAGCGGCGATCGCGTGGCGCTGCCGCTGCAGCGCCGGATCGCCGACGATGACCCAAGCGTACGTCGCGAAAATGCCGGCGACCATTCGCACGATTGACGATGGAGATGGCGTTCTCGCCAACGCGTCTAAAGGTTCTACCTAGATGCGCGCCGCACCGCGCGAAAAAAATCGAGATTGCACGTTCATGTCGCCCGTGAAGGGGTTTTCAGCGGGTTTTCGGCTCGTTATGATGTGCCGCACACCCCCAGCGAACGACGTGCGCGACGTGCCGGCAACCGGCCCCGTATGCGGCGCGTGCGATACCGATACCGATATTCAGCGAGACACCCGCGATGACGTCACCCGCACCGATCGTATACATCGTCGACGACGACAACGGCATGCGGACGTCGCTCGCGTGGCTGCTCGAATCGGTCGGCATCGCGTCCGAAGGGTTCGCGAACGCCACCGATTTTCTCGCGCGTTTCGACGTGAACCTGCCCGCGTGCCTGGTGCTCGACGTGCGGATGCCGGAGAAGAGCGGCTTCGACGTGCAGGCGGAACTGAACGCGCGCGGCGCGACGCTGCCGGTGATCTTCGTCAGCGGGCACGGCGATATCCCGATGTCCGTGCGCGCGCTGCAGAACGGTGCGATCGATTTCGTCGAGAAGCCGTACAACTCGCAGCAGATGCTCGAGCGCGTGCAACGCGCGCTGCGGCTCGCGCAGCAGCGGCATGCCGTGAGCCAGCGCCACCGCGAGTTGCGCCAGAGGCTCGATGCGCTGACTGCGCGCGAGAAGGAAGTGCTGCGCGGCGTGGTGGACGGCAAGGGCAGCAAGCAGATCGCGTCGGATCTTTCGATCAGCGTCAAGACCGTCGACGTGCATCGCGCGAGCATCAAGGAGAAGCTCGGCGCGACGTCGATCGCCGCGCTCGTGCGCGACGTGATGGTCGTGTGGGGTGACGACGGCGAAGCGCCGCGCTAAGGTACGTTCCCCTGTCAGGAGAAGTTCGTTCGCGGGCCGGCGCATAGGCGGCCGTTGGCGTGAACCGGCCCCGAGCGTCGCAGGAGACGCGACGAGGCCGTCGTGCTCAGCGCATGTACAACCCGCCGTTGATGTCCCAACACGCGCCGTTCGCGAAATGCGCGTCGCCCGACGCGAGCAGCACGGCGGCATCCGCCACGAAGCCGGCCGAGCCGAGCTTGCCGCCCGGCAGGCTCGCGAGCACCTGGCGCAGCTTCTCCGGTGCGACGCTTTCGTACACGATCGGCAGGTCGAGCGGGCCCGGCGAGATCGCGTTGACGGTCACGCCCTGTGCGGCGAGATCGCGCGCGAATACCTTGGTCAGCGTCAGCGTGCCGCCCTTCGCGGCCGCGTAGTGCGCGCCCGTCGCCGAGCCGCCGTTCTGTCCGGCGAGCGACGCGATGTTGACGATACGGCCCGCGCCGCGCGTCGCGAAGTACTGGCCGAACACCTGGCAGCCGAACAGCACGCTGCGCAGGTTCACGTCGATCACCTGGTCGAACTGCTCGGCCGTGATCTCCATCGCGGGCACGACCTTCGATGCGCCCGCGTTGTTCACGAGCACGTCGATCGTGCCCCAGCGCGCGACGAGCGCATCGCGCGCGGCTTCGAAATCGCGTTTCGACGTGACGTCGAGCGGCAGCGCGATCGCGCGTGCGCCGCTCGGGTCGAGTTCGCGCGCATGGGCCTGAATGGCGTCGGCGGCGATATCGGCCAGCGCGACGCGGTAGCCGGCCGCATGAAAGCGTTCGGCGATGACGGCGCCGAGCCCGCGCGCGGCGCCGGTGACGAGGACGACTCGGTCTGACATGGTGCTTGATTCCCTGGTTGGCGAGCGCGTGCCGGGTGCAGCCGCGCCCGTATCGTGGTTCATGCGGCGAGTGCCGCTTCGAAGTGTGCCGCGATCGCGCAGACCTGCTCGTCCGCGCCCTTGCGCCCGACGATCTGCAGGCCGGCCTTCAGCGGCGAACCGGCCAGCGGCAGCGGCAGGCTCAGTGCCGGATGGCCGCTCAGGTTGAACGGCCGGATCAGCGACGACATCGCGATCACCGATACGCCGTCGCGTGCCTGCTGCAGCGTAATCGGTAGCGCGGGCAGCGTCGGCAGCACGAGCACGTCCGCGTGTTCGAGCGCGGCGTCGACCTGTGCGGTGAAGCGTGCACGCACGGCCTCGGCTTCTTTCAATGCCGCAGGCGTGGTCGTGGCGGCTGCACGCAATCGTGCATCGAGGTCGGCGCCGAGCTTGCCGGTCGCGACGAGATGGCCGAACGCGCGTGACGTTTCCGCGTTGATCACGGTGAGCCCTGCGGCGAACGAGGCCGCCATTTCGTCGAGGACGACCGCGTGCGAGCGCAGGCCCGACGCGCGCACCGCCGCTTCGAGCGCGGCGGCGATCGCCGGATCGGCGTCGGCCGTGATTTGCGCGACTGAGCAGCCTGCGGCAGAGGTCGTCGCTCGCGCATGATCGAAGCCCGGCGCGATCGCGGCCATCACTGCGGCCAGCGTGCGGATATCGCGTGCGAACGGCCCGACGCAATCGAGCGTCGTCTCGGCGGGCGCGACGCCGCGCCGCGACACGCGGCCGAACGTCGGCTTCAGCCCGGCCACCCCGCAGCAGGCGGCCGGCCCGCGGATCGAGCCGCCCGTGTCGGTGCCGAGCGCCGCGTCGACCGTGCCGAGCCCGACGAGCGAAGCGGAACCGCTCGACGAGCCGCCCGGAATGCGCGTTTCATCCTGTGGATTGACGGGCGTGCCCGTGTAGTCGTTGATGCCGGTCATGCCGAATGCGAGCTCGTGCATGTTCGCCTTGCCGGCGATCTGCCAGCCCGCGTCGAGCAGCAGGCGGACCACGTCCGCGTGTTGTTCTGCCGGCGGTGCATCGGCGAGCGCACGGCTCGCCGCGCGGGTCGGATGGCCCGCGATGTCGATCGTGTCCTTGATCGCGATCGTGGGGCCGGGGCCGCCGAGCGTGAACGTATCGATGAAGCCTGTCATGGTCGGTATCGTGCGCAAGCGCTGGAAGGGATCAGGAATCAGGACCGTGGCGCGGCAGCGAGCGGCCACGGGCCGTCGAGCACGCGTTCGGTGCGGAAATGGCGGATCAGCCACGCGGCGCTATTGGCGGCCGGCGCGAAATCGACGGTCAGCCGCGCGGCGATCAGTTCGGCCGAACCGTCCGCGTAGCGCGACGCCTGCAGCATGATCCAGCGGCCGCGTGCGCTTGCGTTGCCGGCGCCGATCTCGATCGACTCCGACGTCAGGAAGTGCAGGTTGGCCGAGAAATGCGGATCGGGCGGCAGGTAGCGGCCCAGCATCGCGACGATCGCGGCCGTGCCTTCGAGGCGGCCGAACTTGCGTGCGTACTGCGGACCGATGCCTTCCCACACGGCATCGGCCGTGAACAGCCCGGCGAGCGACGGGCCGTCGCCGGCATCCTCGGGCACGTCGCACAGCGCCATGTAGCGTGTGATCGTCGCGCGCACCGCGCGCTCGGCGTCGAGCGCCGCCAGGCGCTGCGCGAGCGCATCGATCAGGCCGGGAGACAGGTCGGTCATCGCGCGCCTCACGCCGCGGGTTTCGCGGCCGGCGGCACCGTCAGCGCGCGGCCGACGCGCGCTTCGATCTTGCCGTAGCGCCACAGGTTGTATTCGCCGACCGGCGTCGTGCGATACAGGTTGCACACGGCGACCGTCGTGTCGAAATCGGCAACGTCGGCCATGATGTAGAAGGTCCACGGCGCGCCGTTGGCCTGGCCGACCACGAGGCGGTCGTCATCCATCACGCCGAGCACGCGCACGCCGGGCATCGCTTCGACGGCGGCGAGCATCGCGCCGTACGCTTGCCACACTTCGCCGATCTTCTCGCGCGGCAGGTCGAAGAAATTCTGCGACACGCCGCAGCAGAACAGGACGCGCAGCGGCAGCGGATTCGAATCGGACATATCAGGTTCTCCAGAGGAATCGGTAGGGCGCATGACCCGGCCGGCAACGGCGCTTCGGCTTCATGCGCGTTCAAAAACAGTGCGGTCGACGCAGGTTACAGATAGCCGGGAAACGGCGTGACGCCGGTGAACACCGCGCCGGCGCCGTCGAAGTTGCCTTCGGCGAGAAACGCGTGCTGCGTGACGACCATTGCGTCGCGCAGCAGCCGCTGCAACGGATGCGACCGGTAGATCGCCGCGGTGCCGCCGAGCCGGTACGCGCGTTCGACGACGCTCGCGCCTTCGCGTGCGATCTGCGTGGCCGCGAGCCGCAGCAGGCTGACCTGGTCGGGCGTCACGGGGTTGCCCGCGAGAATCGATTGCCACACGCCGTCGGTCGCGTCGTAGAAGAACGCGCGTGCCGAGCGCAGTTGCGCTTCGGCCTTCGCGAGTTCGATGCGGTAGTACGCGCGATCGGCGAGGCGCGGTGCGCCGGTCGTCGTCTGGCGGCCGCCCGACATCCGGTTCACGGCGTCGAGCGCCGCGCGCGCGAGGCCGAGGTTGACGACGGCCAGCACCTGCGCCGCATACGCGACGGTCGGATAGCGGTACAGCGGCTCGTCGACGGTCGGTTCGCCGCCGCGCACGAAGGTCCACGCTTCGGGCACGAAGCGGTCGTCGACGCGCAGGTCGTGGCTGCCGGTGCCCTGCATGCCGACCACGCTCCAGTTCTCGACGATCTCGACGTCGGCTGCGCGGAACACGGCCGTGCGCGGCTTGTTCGGCGCGGCGTCCTGCGCGCCCGGCACGGCGATGCCGACGCCGAGCCAGTCGGCCCCCTTGCAGCCGCTCGCGAATTTCCACGTGCCGTTCACGCGCCAGCCGCCCGGCGCGGGCTGGGCCGGCTGCACCGGAAACAGGCCGCCCGCGAACACCTGGTCGGGGCCGCTCGCATACAGCTCGGCCTGGGTGTCGAGCGGCAGCGCGGCGAGATACACGTTCGCGGAGCCGAAGCTCGCGACCCACGCGGCCGAGCCGTCGGCGGTCGCGATCCGTTCGATCATGTCGAGGAACGCGGTCGGCGCGAGCGCATCGCCGCCGAAGCGGCGCGGCGTGCCCGCGCGATAGATGCCGGCCTGCTTGAACAGTGCGATCACGTCGCGCGGCACGTGCGACAGGCGGTCGAATTCCTCGCGGCGCGCGGCGACGGTCTCGATCACGGCGTCGAGCGGCGACAGCCGGGCGGCCGGTTCGCTGGCCGCATGGGGGGCGCTCGGTGCGGTGTCGAGGGCGAGGGCGGCGTGGGGCATGGCTGTCTCCTGGGGCGGATTGGGGTTCGAATGCGGGGTGGTCACGACGATGCAGCCAGTCTAGAAACGCCGAAAACGCGCAGCAATTGGTGCGTTGGGCCGTGCGACTGGTGACGTTCCGTGCCGCACTAAAGAAATCTTCAGATGCGGGCGGCGCGCGCCGGTGCTATGTTGGGTTTCCGGCCGCGCGATGCCGCGCGGCCTCATCCGAAGCCGATCATGAGTTTCCCCGACGAAGACGATTTCCACCGGCTGCTCGACGCGCTGACGACCTGCGTGCTGCTGCACGACGCGCACACCAAGGCGATCGTGTGGGCGAACCGCGCCGCATGCATCGCGCTCGGTTTTTCCGTCGAGGAACTGCTGCCGCTGAAGGCGCCGGACATGACGCGTCCCGAGCCGAAATACCAGCGCGAGATCGCCGTGAGTGCGTGGGATCGCGCGCTCGTCGACGGGCCGCAGGTGTACGAGTGGTGCTACCGGTCGCGCACGGGCGTCGACATGCTGTCCGAGGCGACCGCCACCTACGTGCCGCTGCGCGGGCGCGACGTCGTGATGGTGCAGTTCCGCGACATCAGCGCGGAAGAGGCGGTGCGTCAGCAACTGCGCCGCTACGAGGCGCGGCTGCGCGAATTCATGCAGGATCTCGACGAAGGCATCGCGGTCGTCACGCCGCACGGCGGCGTGCAGTTCATCAGCGAGTCGGGCCGCCGCGTGCTCGGGCTCGCGCCCGACGAAGCGCTCGGCGAGGTGCTCGACTACTGCTCCGAGGCCGACCGCGACCGGCTCGTCGCGCAACTGCGGGATGCACCGTCCGCGTATCCGTCCGCACCGCAGCGCTACCGGATCGTGCGGCGCGACGGCTCGCCGTGCTGGCTGCGCATCCTGTGCCGGCAGGTCGAGATCGAGGACGATCTCGACGGGCTGCTCGTGCAGTTCCGCGACGTGAGCGACGAAGTCGCGATCGAGGACGCGCGCCGCGCCGAAGCGCGCATGCTCGAACATGCGGGCCGTTACAACGCGATGGGCGAGATGGCGAGCGTGATCGCGCACGAGCTGAGCCAGCCGCTCGCGGCCGTGCGCAATTTTATTGAAGGCGCGGTGCAGCGGCTGAACGCGCGCGGCGCGATCGACGACGCGATCTGGGGGCTGCGCAGCGCGGACCGGCAGGCCGAGCATGCGGCGCTGATCATCAAGAGCGTGCGCGAGTTCATCGTGAAGCGCGAACCGGTCGTCGCGCTCGCCGACCTGCGCGACATCCTCGCGGACGTCGCGTATTTCATCGAGCTGCGCGCGAAGGAGGCCGGCGTGACGATCACGATCGTGCAGGCCGATGCGCCGCTGCCGATTCGCTGCGAGCGCGTGCTGATCGGGCAGGTGATCCTGAATCTCGCGTTCAATGCGATCGAGGCGTTCGCCGGTTGCGAACGTGTGCCGCGCATGCTGACGCTCGGCACCGCGAACGTGGCCGGGCATGCCGAGCTGCGCGCGATCGACAACGGCCCCGGTATCGCGGCCGGCGCGCACGACCGGCTGTTCGACGGCTTCTCGTCGTCGAAGGCCGGTGGCAACGGAATCGGGCTGTCGCTGTGCAAGAGCATCGTCACGCGCCACGGCGGCCGGATCGCGGCGAGCCCGGCCGATGGCGGCGGGCTCGACTGCCGCGTGACGCTGCCGCTCGCCGATACGAAGACGAATACGAACACAAGCGCATCGTCGCAGGCGAACGCGTGATGTCGCGGCCGCCCGGCGGTCGTCGCGCATGAGCGGGCAGGCATGCGCGCAGCGCATGGTCAGCGCCCGAGCGCCCGTGCGGTTAGCCCGCCGATGCCGAAATCGGTGTTCGGGATGTCCTTGATCATCACGCGGGTGGCTGGTAACGGCGCGTCGAGCACGCTGGCGCTCGTCTCCGACAACGCGGCGATCAGCGCGCGCTTTTGTTCATCGGTGCGGCCGGCGATCAGGATCGCGACGATCACGGGCAGCGACGGCGGCGCGCCGTCCGCGGCGCTGCGGCCACCGAGGCCGATGTGCGTCGCGGGCAATTCGGTGAGCAGCACGCGCACCGATTCGAGCGGCGCGCCGATCGAATCGACGGTCGCGTTGCTGAGCCGTGCGATCAGTTCGGCCTTGCGGGCGTCGTCGTGGCCGGCCGGCAGGAAAACTTCGAGTGTGGGCATGGTCGTCGGGAAAGGTGAAGGTGGCCGGCTCACCGTTGCGTTGGCGACGGCGAACCGGTGGCCGCTGACAGGTGAAGGTGGCCGGCTCACCGTTGCGCTGGCGACGGCAAACCGGTGGCCGCTGACAGGTGAAGGTGGCCGGCTCACCGTTGCGCTGGCGACGGCGAACCGGTGGCCGCTGACAGGTGAAGGTGGCCAGCTCACCGTTGCGTTGGCGATGGGCGAACCGGTGGCCGCGTACAGGTGAAGGTGGCCGGCTCACCGTTGCGTCGGCGATGGCGAACCGGCGGCCGCTTACAGCAGGAAGCCGATCGCGCTGAGCGCTTCGGTCGAGTCGATCAGGCGCACGACCTTCTCGGCGATCCGCATCTCGCCCTCGGCATCGACGTGCAGCTTGTGCGTGACATCGGCCGCGAACAGCGTCGCGACGCCGCGCTTGTACGCGACGACGACCTGCGCCGATTTCAGCTCGACGGTGCCGGCGCTGCCGCTTTCCAGCGTGAAGCGCGACACGGTGCGCACGGTGCGCGCCGCGTCGGTCGCCGACGCCGAATAGCCGGACACCATCCGCTGCACGCGCTTCTCGCGCATGTCCTGATCGTCGAACACGTAGTTCAGCGTGGCGGCGAAGTCGGTCGTGTCGGGATCGATCGGCACCACGTAGTGGCCGGCCGGATCCCACAGGTCGAGCCACGCGCGATAGTCGCGGCGGTCGAGCATCTCGGCTTCGCGCCACACGAATTCGACCGCGCGGGCGAAGGTCTGCTCGGAAAAGAGGGCGTTGCGGTCGTCCATTATTGTTGCTCCATCATCGTGCGCCATTGCTGGTAGGCCTCGCGCATGCCGGTCTCGTCGGTCGCATGCGCTGTCTTTTCGCCGTTCGCGGCGGTCGTCTCGCGGTTCAGCCCGCGATTCACGAGGATCGGCACGTCGGGGCCCGCATGCGCACCGCGCTGTACGCGCTCCCAGGCTTCCGCGTCGTCGGGGCTGCCGAAACCGAACGGGCCCTGGAAGTGCTCGTGGATGCGCAGCCGTTCGCGGTTCGCTTCGTCGGGGCCGCCGTCCATCGCGAGCGCGACGTGACGGATCTCGGTTTCGTTCGCCGAGATCGGCCGCAGCACGCGGAAGAACGCCATCGACAGCGCGAGGTTCGGGAACAGGTTCAGGTTGAAGCCGACGCCCATCAGCGAGCGCACGATGCGGCGCACTTCTTCCGGCGTGTGGCGCTCGGCGAGCTTCGCCGCGAGCGGCGCGAAGCGCTCGGCCAGCGGCGCGCCGTCGTCTTCGTCGAGGTCGATCAGCTCGGGCATCAGCACCGCGAGGCTGTGGCCGTTGCCGAGCCCGCGGCAGAACGCGTCCTCGCTCGTCATGAAGCTCGTGATCGCGGCGGCCGTCTCGTCGTCGATCGACTTCATCCACGACTTGTGCACGACCGGGAAGTGATAGAGGTCGGTCGTGTTCTCGAGCTGGATCTTCCAGTTGCCCTTGAACTTGAACTTGTGCTCGCCGTTTGCCTTGATCGGGTAGCCGGCACCCTGTTTCATGAACAGGTCGATCCACGGCTTCGCGCCGCCGAGGAAATCCTCGAGCGGTTCGATCGCGTCGTTGAAGCTCGCGAAGATCAGCCCCTGGTACACGCCGACGCGCAGCTTCACGAGCGGCAGGTCGCCTTTTTCGCACACGCCTTCGTAGCCGTCGCCGTACGGCAGCGCGCGCAGCGTGCCGTCGAGCGCGTACGACCAGCTGTGATACGGGCACGTGAAGCCCTTCGCATTGCCCTTGTGCGATTCGCACACGGTCGCGCCGCGATGGCGGCAGCGGTTCTGCAGCACGTTGATCTCGCCGGTCTTGTCGCGCACGACGATCACCGGCTGGCGGCCGATCGTCGTCGTGATGAAGTCGCCCGGGTTCGGCAGCTCGCTCTCGTGCGCGACCCAGATCCAGGTGCGGTAGAAGATGCGGTCGAGCTCGGCTTCGAACAGCGCGGGATCGTGATACATCGCGGGCGCGATACGGTCGGGTTGCGCGAGACCGTGCAACGCGCTGGTGTCGATCGTCTGGTAGGAAATGTCGCTCATCGTTGTCGTGGGGAAAGAGTCGCGAAATCGGGCCGCGCAGCGCGCGGTTTCGAGTACCCAGTCTCGTCTTCCACTACATATCCGTCAAATTGATCTAAAATTGGCTGGTCAATAAATGCGGCAAATGATGGAGGCTACGATGACGTCGGTCGATCATCTCGATCTGAACCTGTTGCGCGTATTCCAGGCGATCGTCGAGGAACGCAGCCTGACGAAGGCCGGCGAGCGGCTCGCGCTGTCGCAGCCGGCCGTTAGCTATTCGCTCGGCCGGCTGCGCACGCTGTTCGACGATCCGCTGTTCGTGCGTACGCGCTCGGGCATGCAGCCGACCCCGGTCGCACTCGAACTCGCGGGCATCGTCGGCAAGGCGCTCGACATGGTGCGCGTGGCCCTGCGCTATGCGGAGCGCTTCGATCCGGCGACCAGCACGCGCACGTTCCGGCTGTCGTTGTCGGATGCGGGCGAGATGGCGTACCTGCCGGCGATCTGCCAGGCGCTGCGCGAGCGCGCGCCGCGCGTGACGCTGAGCGTGCAGCCGCTGCCGGTGGAGGAGATCGAGGAAGCGCTGCGTGCGAGCCGGCTGGATTTCGCGATCGGCAACCTGCCGGAACTGATGCCGCGCACGCGCCACCAGGTGCTGTTCGAGGAAACCTACGTGTGCATGACGGGCCGCCGGCGCGGGGTGCCGAGCGGCGCCGCGCTGAGCCTCGACCAGTTCGTGCGCGCCGCGCACGTCAACGTGAAATCGGTCGAGCACAGCCACCACGCGCTCGACGATGCGCTGCGCGCGCAGGGCGTGGGCCGCAACATCGCGCTCGAAGTGCCGCACTTCGTCGCGCTGCCGAGCGTGCTGTCGGTCACGGATCTCTATGCGACGCTGCCGAAGCGGCTCGCACAGATCCTGAATCGCGACAACACATTCCGCCTGTATGACTTGCCCGTCACGCTGCCGCCCGCGCCGGTGACGATGCACTGGCACGAGCATTTTCATGAGGACGAGGGCAACGCGTGGATGCGCATGCTGCTGACCGAGCTCGTCGAGCGGTTCGACAATGCGTGACCGATGAGGATGGAAGCAACGCGTTGGATGCGCGCGTTGCTGGTTGAGAGCGTCGAGGGATTCGACGACGCGTGACCCATGAGGACGGGAAACACGCTAGATGCGTGCGTTGCTGGCGGAGCTCGTCGAGCGATTCGACAACGCGTGACCCACGAGGCGAGGGCGACGCGTGGATCCACGCGTTGCCGGCTGAGGTCATCGCGCAGTTTCGACTGCGCGCGACGTCTTGAACCGGCGCCGCTCGCGCCGTGAGCGTCAGAGATCGAGCACCAGCACCGCCGAGCGCGCACGCGACACGCAGCAGCAGATCACCGTGTTGCTCGCACGCTCGGCCTTGCTGAGACAGTGGTCGCGATGATCGGGCTCGCCGTCGATGACAGGCACCATGCAGGTGCCGCACACGCCTTCGCCGCATGACGTGTCGACCTCGATGCCGATGCGCGCGAGCGCGTCGACGATCGACGTGTCGGGCGTGACACGTACCGATTGACCGCTGCGCTGCAGGCGCACTTCGAATCCGTCGGCCGGGCCGGCGTCGGCATTGCCCGCATCGGCGGCGGCAGGTTCCGCCGCGAAGCGTTCGAGATGGATCGAATCGTCGGGCAAGCGCGTCGCGGCCGCCGCGACGACCGCATCCATGAACGGCCCCGGGCCGCACGTATAGACGTGGGCGTGCGCGTCGACCGATTCGACGCAGCGCCCCAGCTCGGCCGCGAGCGCGTCGGGCTCGATGGCGTAGTGAAACGTCACGTGCGACGCGAACGGCTCGGCCGACAACTCGGCGACGAAGGCCGCGTGCTCGCGGCTGCGTGCGAAGTAATGCAACCGGTAGCGCGCGCCGCGCTTGTGCAGCGCATACGCCATCGACAGCAGCGGCGTGATGCCGATGCCGGCTGCGATCAGCACGTGCTCGCTCGCGTCATCCGTCAGACGAAACAGGTTGCGCGGCGCGCCGATCGACAGCTCGGCGCCAACTCGCACGTCGTCGTGCAGCGAACGCGAGCCGCCGCGCGACTGCGCCTCCTTCTTCACCGCGAACAGGTAGCTGCCGCGCTCGTCGGGGTTGCCGCACAGCGAGTATTGGCGCGTGATGCCGGACGGCGCGGTGACGTCGATATGGGCGCCCGGTTCGTATGCGTCGAACGGCTGGCCATCGACGCGCGAAACCCGGAAACAGCGGATGTCCTGCGCCGCGTCGATCAGCGCGTCGATCCGGACTTGGTGGCGGTTCGCTTGCATGGGGAAATCCGTGGGGTAGGGGAAACGCGGCGCGGCAGACACCGCGCCGTCATGCGATCGAGAATAGGGACGGGCATCGCATAAATCAAATCGATTAAAAAGCGATGCCTGAATCAGTGGGATGGATGATGGTCGGGCGACCGATCGTGACCGATCGCGCCCGATGTTCAGCGCGCGGCGATCGCGTTGCCCGCCTCGGCCGCCTGCGGCGCGGCCGCCGACGCATGACCGCGTTCGCGATCGAGGCTGCGGCGATAGTGCCGGCACCCGGCGGCGAGCAGCAGCGCGGCGAGCGTGGCCGCCGCGACGTTGACGATCGACATCGAGTGGCCGACCGCCGCCGGCGCGCCGAACACGCGATCGGTGAACAGCGCGACGACGGTCGTGCCGATCCCGAGCGCGATCAGGTTCGACACGAGCAGGAACAGCGCGGAGATCTGCGCGCGCATCTGGTTCGGCGCGAGTGTTTGCATCGCGGCGGTCGAAGTCGGCATCGGGAACGACGCGAAGAACATCGCGACGACGAGCATCACGAGCGACGCGGGCAGCGAGTCGAGCTGCGTGAACAGCGTCGCGGGGATCACCATGCAAGCGGCGCCGATCGCGCCGGCACGCATCGGCGCGTCCTCGCGGCCGCGCCGCAACAGCCAGTCGTTTAGCCAGCCGCCGCAGAACACGCCGGCCGTATTCGCGACCAGCAGCACGATGCCGAGCGTGTAGCCGGCTTCGACGGCCGTCATCCCGAAGTGGCGGATATAGAACGCGGGCGTCCAGCTCAGCAGGCAGTACAGCGTCATCGCGTAGAACGAGAAGCCGAGGTAGTGGCATGAGAAGGTCGCGCGATGCGTGCCGACGAAGCGCAGCGAATCGCGCATCGACACGCGCCGCACGGCGCCCGAGCGATCCTGCGCGAGCCCCTTGCGCTGCGGGTCGCGCACGGTCGCGGCGAACAGCAGCGCGACCAGCAGCCCCGGCAGCCCGACGATCAGGAACGTGACCTGCCACGCATGCACCTGCCCGACCACCGGCAGCGTGAACGCGCTCGCATGCTTGAGCAGCGCGATCACGTAGCCGCCGATCAGGAACGCGACGCCGCCGCCGATGAACGAGCCGAGCGAATACACGGCGATCGCGCGCCCGAGCTTCTCCTTCGGGAAGTAGTCGGCGAGCATCGAATACGCGCCGGGCGACAGCGCGGCCTCGCCGACGCCCACGCCCATGCGCGCGATGAACATCTGCACGAAATGCTGGCTGAGCCCGCACGCGGCAGTCGCGACGCTCCACAGCGCGATGCCGATCGAGATGATCCGCGGCCGCGCGTAGCGATCGGCGAGATACGCGACGGGCAGCCCCATCACCGCATAGAACAGCGAGAACGCGAAGCCGTTCAGCAGGCTGAACTGCGTATCGGACAGCTGCAGGTCGCGCTTGATCGGTTCGATCATCAGCACGAGGACCTGGCGGTCGACGAACGAAAAGACGTACGCGAGCATGCAGATGACGACGACATACCATTCGTACGTATAGCGCTTGCCGTCGGCAGCGCGGGCCGTGGATGCGGACATGCGGATTCTCCAGGAGCGGGCGGTGGAAAAGCGCGGCAGCGGCCTTGGCGGCAAGGGCGCCGTCGCGGCGCGAAAGCGTGTGGGTGACACGATCGGAGACGCAGCGTAGTCGGCCAAATTCGGCCGCCATAGCCGGAGTGACAGCGGCGCCACACGGGCATTTACCGACCCGGATAAAGAAAACACCGAGGCCGTGCGCGCGGGGCGCCGCACAGCGCGCTTGCGGCGGGGCGCGCGCACATCATGCGGCGCATCTATAAGCGTTATAGAGCGCATTGCGTCGACGTCCGAAATTGTCGTTCCTAGACTCGGCCCGTTTTTGATCGGCAGCGTTGGCCCTTCGCGGCGAACGCGCTTCACCTCACGCGGCGCGACGCCGACCGGCGCCGAAATATCTACGGGACGACGACGATGAACCAACCGAACGGGCGGGCCGACCGGCTTGCCGTACCGCTTGCCGCGCTGCTTGCCTGCGCGGCGCTGCCCGCATTCGCACAATCGAGCGTGACGCTCTACGGCCGTGTCGACACCGCGATCGAATACGCGAACGCCGGGCCGAACCACGTGACGCGCATGGGCAGCGGCAACCTGTTCGCATCGCAGTGGGGGCTGAAGGGCGTCGAGGATCTCGGCGGCGGCTACGCGACGATCTTCAAGCTGGAAGATGGCTTCAACGCGGGAAGCGGCGCGCTGTCGAACAGCAGCGCGCTGTTCGGTCGCGAGGCATGGGTCGGCATCACGGGGCCGTTCGGCGGCGTGCAGTTCGGCGAGCTGTACACGATCCTGCACACGACGCTCGTCACCTACAGCCTGCCGGGCCTCGGCGCGGGGCTCGCGTGGGGCAACGCGACGAACAACTTCGTCGGGCCCGCGTTCCTGCGCGTGCGCAACTCGATGCGCTACACGTCGCCGCGCTACGCGGGCTTCATGCTGCGGGCGATGGCCGCGCGCGGCACCAACGGCGCGGCCGGGCAGCCGGCGACGCTCGGCGATACGTACGGCGCGGGGCTCAACTACGTGCGCGGCGGCCTGTCGGTCGACGTCGACTACATGCAGCAGAAGTTCAGCCCGGTGGCTGCGTCCGCGCTTGGCGACACGAGCCCGGCCGCGAACGGCAACTACGCGCTCGGTGCGATTTCGTACGATTTCAGCGTCGTGAAGGTTGCCGCACTGTACATGCGGCATCGCGGTGGCCCCGACGTCGCGACCGCGATCGACAGCCAGAGCGCGTATCCGCACAGCGACATCATGGAACTGAGCGCGACGGTGCCGATCGGGCGTGCGTCGCTGCTGCTGAGTGTCGGCCATTACCGCAAGGTCGCGGACAGCGACGGCAACGCCGATTCGTACGGAATCCGCTTCGACTATCCGCTGTCGAAGCGCACGGTGCTGTACACGGGCGCCGCGATGGTGCGCAACGGCGCGCATGCGCGCTTCGTCGTGAACGGCGCGGCGGGCGGCGGTGTCGCGGTCGCCAAGCCGGGCGCGACCGCCAGTTCGATCGTCGCGGGCATCCTCACGTCGTTCTGACCGTTTCGGCCGCCCCGCGCGCGTATGCGTGCCCGCTTGCGTCGCTACGCGCAGGCGGGCGGCTGCGGCGCGAGCCATGCGTCGAACGGCGCCAGCTCGCCGATGTTGAACAGTTCGAGCAGCAGCGCACGCAGCCAGCGATGGCCGGGGTCGGCGTCGAAGCGCCGGTGCCAGTACGCGTTGACGGCCCATTCTCCGGCACCGGCGATCTCGTACAGCGCGCACGGCTGCCGCGCCGCGAACGTGATCGCGATCGTCTCCGGCAGGATCAGCGCATAGTCGCCGTCCTGCAGCAGCGCGGGCACCACCATGAAGTCGGGCAGCGCCGCGCGCACGCGCGGCATCAGCCCGTGCCGTTCCAGCAACTGCATCGATTGCGGATGCGACGTGACTGCGACGAAGCGCAGCGTGTCGGGCGCGTCGCCATCGAGCACGTAGTCGTCGGGTAGCCCGACGCGCTGCGCGGTGCGGCGCGGCATCAGCAGCACGCAGCGCTCGTGCAGCAGCGCGGCGCGCTGGAAGTGGCTCGACGCGTCGGCGAAATGCCCGAGCGCGAAGTCGATGCGCCCCGATTCGAGCGCGACGTTGAGCTGGCATTCGTCGACGTGCAGCGTCTCGATCACGGCGCCCGGCGCGCGGCGGTCGAATGCGGCGAGCAGCGTCGGCAGGAACGCGCTCGCCGCGAAATCGCTCATGTGCAGGCGGAACACGCGCTGCGTGCTGTCGGGTGTGAAGCGCGAACCTTCGTCGAGCACGTGCTGCAGGATCGCGAGCGCCTTGTCGACCGACAGCGCGAGCCGCTGCGCGCGCGGCGTCGGCTCGACGCCGGTGCCCGTGCGCACGAACAGCGCGTCACGGAACATCAGCCGCAGCCGGCCGAGCGCATAGCTGACGGATGGCTGCGTGACGCCGAGCCGCAGCGCCGCGCGGCCGACGTGCCGCTCCTCGTAGACCGCGCGAAACGTCTTCAGCAAGTTGAGATCGAGATCCTGCACGCGCAGTTCGGACGGGTCGCTGTCGTGCGGCGCGGATTCGGCGCGGGCGGGGGCCGCCGGGCGGCCGGTTGCGGAGTGCGTCATCGGGGTTGCCTCGCGGTGACGGAAGGCGCGTGGCCGTAACGCCGCGCATACGCCTTCGCGAAATGGCCGAAGCCATGAATGCCGTGTGCGATCAGCACGTCGGTCACGCTGCGCGCGTCGCCGCGTTGCAGCGCCGCGTGCACGGCGGCGAGCCGGCGCTCGCGCACGTACGCGGCCGGCGGGGGGTGGATCGGGAGAGGGGCGTGCACGGCAAGAGGGCGATCTACCGTGGTGATCCTGGTCAGCGCATCGCGAGTCATATAAATAAACTGATGCACCGATGATGTATCACAGCGA
>NZ_JAAGPO010000142.1:0-27716 GCF_017104825.1 Burkholderia sp. Ac-20345
TGGCCGTCGCGGCGGTGCATCGAAGGCTGAAAGCAGCGCGCCGAAGGTGGAAGGCGAGGCGTCCCAGGACGAGCTGTTCGCCTACGTGACGTCGCCGGCATTCGACGCGGACAACTCCGCGGGCGGTAGCGGCGTGCGTGCGCCGATGCTGCGTCGCGGCCGCAGCCAGCCGGCGAACAAGCGCGTGCTGTCGCCGGACGACGACGCGCCGAAGCTTCACAAGGTGCTGGCGGAAGCAGGCATGGGCTCGCGCCGCGAAATGGAAGAGCTGATCGTCGCCGGCCGCGTGTCGGTGAACGGCGAGCCCGCGCACATTGGTCAGCGCATCATGCCGACTGACCAGGTGCGGATCAACGGCAAGCCGGTCAAGCGCAAGCTGCCGAACAAGCCGCCGCGCGTGCTGCTGTACCACAAGCCGACGGGCGAGATCGTCAGCCACGCGGATCCGGAAGGCCGTCCGTCGGTGTTCGACCGCCTGCCGCCGATGAAGACGGCGAAATGGCTCGCGGTGGGCCGTCTCGACTTCAATACCGAAGGTCTGCTGATGCTGACGACTTCGGGTGACCTCGCAAACCGCTTCATGCACCCGCGCTACAGCGTCGAGCGCGAGTACGCGGTGCGCGTCGTCGGCGAGCTGGCCGAAGGCATGCGGCAGAAGCTGCTGCACGGCGTCGAGCTCGATGACGGCCCGGCGAACTTCCTGCGCATCCGCGACGGCGGCGGCGAGGGCACGAACCACTGGTATCACGTCGCGCTGGCCGAAGGCCGCAACCGTGAAGTGCGCCGGATGTTCGAGGCGGTTGGCCTGATGGTGAGCCGCCTGATCCGTACGCGTCACGGCCCGATTCCGCTGCCGCGCGGTCTGAAGCGCGGCCGCTGGGAGGAGCTCGACGACACGCAGGTGCGCAAGCTGATGGCGACCGTCGGCCTGAAGGCGCCGTCCGAGGAAAAAGGCAAGCGCGGTGGTGCCGATCAGGCCGAGCGTCGCCAGCCCGATCCGATGCAGACGTCGATGGGCTTCATCGGCCGTGAGCCGGTGCTGACGGCGCACGGGCAGCTGGATCAGCCGCGTCGCGGCGGTGGTCGCCGCGGCGGGCCGGGCCTGCCGGGTCTGAGCGGCTACGGCAGCCTGCCGGTCGCGCCGTCGGGTTACGGCAATCGCGCTGGCGGCGGCCGAGATGGCAACCGTGCGGGCGGCGGTGGGCGTGATGGCAATCGCGCTGGCGCTGGTGGTGGCCGTGGCGATGTCGACGGCAACCGTGCGTCGTATGGCGCAGGCCCCAAGCGCGACAGCGCGGGCCCCAAGCGCGGCGGCAGCAAGGGTGGTAATCGCAACCCGAACGGCAATCGTGCCGAGGGCGCCGGCAATGGCGGCGGCCCGCGCGGCGGCCAGCGTCCGCAGCGCAGCCGCACGCGTAGCCGCTGAGCATTCGGACGCGCGGCACAAGGCTGCCGGCTTGCCGGCCGGATCGGCATCTGGCTGGCCTTGTCGGCGCGAGGCATTGCGTTTATTGCTTTCGACTGTATATATGTCACGCGGCGCTGCATGGCCGCCGACATAACCGATCTCCGGCGCGCCACGATGGCGCCGGTCGATCGAGCAGCCCGATTTCGCATTTTTGAGCCCGTAAAGGCAGGCGACACGCTGCTTTTACCGGCTGGCTTGGCGTTTGCGCCAAAAATCGCTATAATCGCGGAGTCGCTGGGCGTACGGATTCAATGTGCGGCTCAGGTGCGACCACCAGTAAGAAGATGGGCGTTCCGCCCATTTTTTTTTGCTGAAACGGTTAGGCATCTCGGGTAGCGCTTCCTGCGCCGGCTAAGGCGCGCGCCCGCGGGTGAATCGCGAGCGGCGGGCGCGAACACCTGAGAGGACACAGTGCAACTGACGGAACTGATAGAAACCACGGTCACCGGGCTCGGCTACGAGCTGGTGGATCTCGAGCGCACCGGGCGCGGCATGCTTTGCATCTACATCGATCAGCCTGCCGGCATCTCGCTCGAAGATTGCGAAAAGGTCACGCGTCAGCTCCAGCACGTCTTGACGGTCGAAAACATCGATTACGAACGGCTCGAAGTCTCGTCCCCGGGGCTCGACCGCCCGTTGAAGAAGCTGGCCGACTTCGAGCGCTTCGCCGGCAGCGAAGTTTCCGTGACCTTGAAAAAGCCGCTGGACGGGCGCAAGACGTACCGGGGCATTCTGCACGCGCCGAATGGCGAAACGATCGGTTTGGAATTTGAGAGGAAGAAGGGCGAGGCGGCCATGCTGGATTTCACGCTGGCCGATATCGACAAAGCCCGCCTGATTCCGCAAGTTGACTTTAGGAGCCGCAAATAATGAGTCGCGAAGTGTTGATGCTGGTGGATGCGCTGGCGCGCGAGAAAAACGTCGACAAGGATGTGGTGCTGGGCGCCCTCGAGGCTGCGCTCGCGTCCGCTTCCAAGAAGCTGTTCGACGAAGGCGCCGAAATCCGCGTCCATATCGATCGCGAAAGCGGCGAGCACGAAACCTTCCGTCGCTGGCTCGTCGTGCCCGACGAGGCAGGCTTGCAGGAGCCGGATCGCGAGATCCTGCTGTTCGAGGCACGTGAACAGAATGCCGACGTCGAAGTCGGCGAGTATGTCGAGGAACCCGTTCCGTCGATCGAATTCGGTCGCATCGGCGCGCAGGCCGCGAAGCAGGTGATCCTGCAGAAGGTGCGCGACGCGGAGCGCGAGCAGATCCTGAACGACTACCTCGAGCGTGGTGAAAAGATCATGACGGGTACGGTGAAGCGCCTCGACAAGGGCAACTTCATCGTTGAATCGGGCCGTGTCGAGGCGCTGCTGCGCCGCGATCAGCTGATCCCGAAGGAAAACCTGCGCGTGGGCGATCGCGTGCGTGCGTATATCGCGAAGGTCGACCGCACCGCGCGCGGCCCGCAGATCGAGCTGTCGCGTACGGCACCCGAATTCCTGATGAAGCTGTTCGAGATGGAAGTGCCGGAAATCGAGCAGGGCCTGCTCGAGATCAAGGCGGCTGCCCGCGACCCGGGCGTGCGCGCGAAGATCGGCGTCATCGCGTACGACAAGCGGATCGATCCGATCGGCACCTGCGTCGGCATCCGCGGTTCCCGCGTGCAGGCCGTGCGCAACGAGCTCGGTGGCGAAAACATCGACATCGTGCTATGGTCGGAGGATCCCGCCCAGTTCGTGATCGGCGCGCTCGCGCCGGCAGCTGTTCAGTCGATTGTCGTCGATGAAGAAAAGCACTCGATGGACGTCGTCGTCGACGAGAACGAGCTGGCTGTCGCGATCGGCCGCAGTGGTCAGAACGTTCGCCTTGCCGGCGAACTGACCGGCTGGCAGATCAACATCATGACGCCGGACGAATCCGCCCTGAAGCAGGGTGAAGAGCGCGACCGGCTGCGTGCGCTGTTCATGGCGCGTCTCGACGTCGACGAAGAAGTTGCCGACATCCTGATCGACGAAGGCTTCACGAGCCTCGAAGAAATCGCGTACGTGCCGCTCAACGAAATGCTCGAAATCGAAGCGTTCGACGAGGACACCGTGCACGAACTGCGCAACCGCGCACGCGACGCACTGTTGACGATGGCGATCGCGAACGAAGAAAAGGTCGAGAACGCAGCGCTGGATCTCAAGAGCCTCGACGGCATCACGCCGGAGCTGCTCGCGAAGCTGGCCGAACACGGTGTAGCCACGCGCGACGATCTCGCCGAGCTGGCTGTGGACGAACTGGTCGACATGACCGGGATGGAAGAGGATGCCGCTAAGGCGTTGATCATGAAAGCACGTGAACATTGGTTCCAGTGAGAAATGACCATGGCGCACTGATTTGATGGCGGCCGTATGGCCTGACCCGATGCTAACCGCAAGGAATCGGTCCTTGCACTAAGAGGAATGAATGGCGAGTAACAACGTAGCCCAATTTGCCGCGGAACTGAAAATGCCTGCTGGTGTGCTGCTCGAACAGCTGCAGGCAGCGGGCGTCCAGAAAGCGAGTGAAGACGATGCGCTGTCCGAAACGGACAAGGCGCGTCTGCTCGATCATTTGCGCAAGTCGCACGGCGCAACCGACGGCGACAAGCGCAAGATCACGCTGACCCGCAAGCATACGTCGGAGATCAAGCAATCTGACGCGACGGGCAAGGCTCGCACCATTCAGGTCGAGGTCCGCAAGAAGCGTACGTTCGTCAAGCGCGACGACGTGAGCGAGGGTGCGGAACAGGGTCAGGCGCAGGTCGCCGAAGCGGACGACGATGCAGAACTGAAGCGTCGCGAAGAAGAAGCGCGCCGCGAGGCCGAGCTGCTCGAGAAGCAGGCGCAGGAACTGCGCGAGCGTCAGGAACGCCTCGAGCGCGAGGAATCGGAGCGCCGTGCCCGCGAGGAAGCGGCTGAAGCCGAGCGCCGTCGCGCCGAGGAAGAGGCAGCGGCGAAGCGTGCCGTGGCCGAAGCTGCTGCGGCGCAGCAGCAGGCAGCCGCGCAGCAGCAGGCGGCGGCACAGCAGGCTGCTGCTTCCGAGCAGGAAGCGGCGACTGCGCAGTCCGCGCAGGACGAAGCACGCGCAGCCGCCGAACGTGCGGCGCAGCGCGAAGCGGCGAAGAAGGCTGAAGACGCTGCCCGCGAGGCGGCGGACAAGGCGCGCGCCGAGCAGGAAGAGATCAGCAAGCGCCGTGCGGCGGCAGAAGCCGAAGCGCGTGCGATTCGCGAAATGATGAACACGCCGCGCAAGGCCGTGGTCAAGGCAGTCGAGCCGCCGAAGCCGGTCGAGCCGCCGAAGCCGGCCGAAGCGAAGGGCACGCTGCACAAGCCGGCGAAGCCGGAAGGCGCGCAGGCGCGTCCGGCGGTGAAGAAGCCGGCTGGCGGTGCAGCACCGGCAACGACGCAGGCACCGGCAGGCGCGGGCGACCGCAACAAGAAGCCGGGCGCAGGCAAGAGCGGCTGGCAGGACGACGCAGCGAAGCGTCGCGGCATCAAGACGCGCGGCGATTCGAGTGGCGGTGTCGACCGCGGCTGGCGCGGCGGTCCGAAGGGTCGCGGCCGTCACCAGGACAGCGCATCGTCGTTCCAGGCGCCGACCGAGCCGATCGTCCGTGAAGTGCACGTGCCGGAAACCGTTTCGGTTGCCGATCTCGCGCACAAGATGTCGATCAAGGCCTCCGAAGTCATCAAGGTGATGATGAAGATGGGCCAGATGGTCACGATCAACCAGGTGCTGGACCAGGAAACGGCGATGATCATCGTCGAGGAACTGGGCCATCGCGCGGTGGCCGCGAAGCTGGACGATCCGGAAGCGTTGCTCGTCGTAGGCGAAACCGCTACCGACGCAGAGCAACTGCCGCGTCCGCCGGTCGTCACGGTGATGGGTCACGTCGACCACGGCAAGACCTCGCTGCTCGACCACATCCGCCGCGCGAAGGTTGCCGCGGGCGAAGCGGGCGGCATTACGCAGCACATCGGCGCGTATCACGTCGACACGCCGCGTGGCGTCATCACGTTCCTCGATACGCCGGGTCACGAGGCGTTCACGGCAATGCGTGCACGCGGCGCGAAGGCGACCGACATCGTGGTGCTGGTGGTGGCGGCCGACGACGGCGTGATGCCGCAGACGAAGGAAGCAATCGCCCACGCGAAGGCGGGTGGCGTGCCGATCGTCGTCGCGATCAACAAGATCGACAAGCCGGATGCGAACCCCGATCGTGTCAAGCAGGAGCTGGTCGCGGAAAGCGTCGTGCCGGAAGAATACGGTGGCGATTCGCCGTTCGTGGCAGTGTCGGCCAAGACGGGCGCAGGTATCGACGATCTGCTCGAGAACGTGCTGCTGCAGGCTGAAGTGCTGGAACTGAAGGCACCGGTCGAAGCCCCGGCCAAGGGCATCGTGATCGAAGCGAAGCTGGACAAGGGCAAAGGCCCGGTCGCGACGATCCTCGTGCAGTCCGGTACGCTGAACCGCGGCGACATCGTGCTGGCGGGTACGGCCTACGGCCGCGTTCGCGCGATGCTCGACGAGAACGGCAAGCCGACGAAGGAAGCCGGCCCGTCGATCCCGGTCGAAATCCAGGGTCTGTCGGAAGTGCCGGGTGCGGGCGAAGAAGTGATCGTGCTGCCGGACGAGCGCAAGGCGCGTGAAATCGCGCTGTTCCGTCAGGGCAAGTTCCGCGACGTCAAGCTTGCGAAGCAGCAGGCCGCGAAGCTGGAAAGCATGCTCGAGCAGATGGGCGAAGGCGAAGTGCAGAACCTGCCGCTCATCATCAAGGCGGACGTGCAGGGCTCGCAGGAAGCACTCGTGCAGTCGCTGCTCAAGCTGTCGACCGACGAAGTGCGCGTGCAGATCGTGCACAGCGCGGTGGGCGGCATCAGCGAAAACGACGTCAACCTCGCAACGGCATCGAAGGCGGTCATCATCGGCTTCAACACGCGTGCGGATGCACAGGCGCGCAAGCTGGCCGAGTCGAACGGCATCGACATCCGCTACTACAACATCATCTATGACGCAGTGGATGAGGTGAAGGCGGCAATGTCGGGCATGCTCGCGCCGGAGAAGCGCGAAGTCATCACCGGCATGGTCGAGGTACGCCAGGTCTTCAAGGTGCCGAAGGTCGGCACGGTTGCAGGCTGTATGGTCACGGACGGTATCGTCAAGCGCTCGTCGTCGGTTCGCGTGCTGCGCAACAACGTCGTGATCTTCACGGGCGAACTCGAATCGCTGAAGCGCTTCAAGGACGACGTGAAGGAAGTGAAGCAAGGCTTCGAGTGCGGTATGTCGGTGAAGAACTTCAACGACGTCATCGAAGGCGACCAGTTCGAAGTCTTCGAAGTGACCGAAGTCGCGCGTACGCTGTAACCCTCGCGCATCGGCTCATGGGCGGGGCAGGCTTGGGCCTGTCCCGCCCATTTTCATGGTGGCGTGCCAACACTGGCCGCCGCTTTATCCTGATAAACGGATCACGGATCGATCATGTCCAGGAAACGTACTTCCCCCAATCGTAACGTGCAGATCGCTGACCAGATTCAGCGCGATCTGTCCGAACTCATCATGCGCGAGGTCAAGGACCCGCGCATCGGCATCGTGACCATCCAGAGCGTGGAACTCACGCCGGATTACGCGCACGCGAAGGTCTACTTCACCGCCTTGACCGGCGATCCGGCCAAGACACAGGAAGCGCTGAACCACGCGTCGGGTCACCTGCACAACCTGCTGTTCAAGCGCCTGCACATCCATACGGTGCCGACGCTGCATTTCCACTACGACCAGACGATCGAGAAGGCCGTGGAAATGTCGCGCCTGATCAAGGAAGCGAACTCGACGCGTGCCAAGGACGACGACGAGGCCGATGCGGCCGCCAAGGACGACTGAGCTCGACCGGCCTATGACGACTGCAGCACCCCAACGTCCGCGCGTGCCTCGGCGCCTGCTGGACGGCGTCCTCCTGCTCGACAAGCCGGTCGGCCTGTCGAGCAACGACGCACTGATTCGCGCGAAGCGCCTGCTGCTCGCGAAGAAAGCCGGTCACACCGGCACGCTCGATCCGCTGGCTTCGGGCCTGCTGCCGTTGTGCTTCGGTGAGGCGACGAAGTTCTCGCAGGATCTGCTTGAAGCGGACAAGACCTACGAAGCGACCATGCGTCTCGGCCAGCGTACGGCCACCGGCGACGCGGAAGGCGAGGTGATCGACACGCGGCCCGTCGAATGCGACCGCGCGGCGGTGGAAGCCGCGCTCGTGCGCTTTACCGGCGAGATCATGCAGGTGCCGCCGATGTATTCGGCGCTCAAGCGCGACGGCAAGCCGCTGTACGAATATGCGCGCGCGGGGCAAACCGTCGAGCGCGAGGGCCGCAACGTGACGATCCTTGCACTCGACCTGCTCGCGTGCGACCTGCCTGACGTGACGTTTCGCGTGACCTGTACCAAGGGCACGTACGTGCGCACGCTGGCGGAGGATATCGGCGAGCTGCTCGGTTGCGGTGCGCATCTGACGATGCTGCGTCGCACGGGCGTCGGTGCGCTGACGCTCGAGCATGCGGTGACGCTCGATGCGCTGTCCGATGCCGACGAAGCGTCGCGCGATGCGTGGCTCCAGCCGATCGACGCGTTGCTGTCGACGTTTCCGCTGGTTCGTCTCGATGAAACCAGCGCGAAGCGGTTCCTGCACGGCCAGCGTTTGCCGCTGTCGGCGCTCGACCCGATCGACGCGGCCGAAGGCGAGCGCGTGCGCGTCTATGACGCGACCCGGCTGCTGGGCGTGGCCCGCAAGGCGAGCGGCGTACTGGCGCCGGAGCGGCTCGTCGTCACGGCGGCTTGACGCGGCCGCGCGAGCGCGAGCCCGTCGGAATAAAAAAGCCCGGTCGAGGTCGACCGGGCTTTTTGTTTGCGTTCGGGCTGCGTGTTCAGTGCGCAGCCGATGCTGCGGCACCTGCATCGCCGCCACCCGAGCGCTCGGGCTTCGTGATCCAGATCAGCCCGATCAGCAGCACGAAGATTGCCGCCGAGATGTAGAACAGGTCGTTCACGCCGAGCTGGGCGGCCTGCTGCGTGGCCATATTGTTGATCAGCCCGTGCGCCTGGTCCTGCGTCAGCCCGAGGTTGCCCATCTGCGTGACGGCCTGGTTGAACGTCGGGTTGTAGACGTTCGTCTGTTCGACCAGCTGCGCGTGATGGAAGTTGTTGCGATGGTCCCAGGCCGTCTGGAAGATCGATGTGCCGATGCCGCCGCACATGATCCGCACGAAGTTCGACAGGCCCGATGCCGCGGGAATGCGGTGGCCGGGCAGGCCGGACAGCGTGATCGACACCAGCGGGATGAAGAAGCCGGCCATCGCGATGCCTTGCACGAGCGTCGGCAGCGTCAGCGACCATTCGTCGACGCCCGTCGTGTAGCGCGAGCGCATCCAGAAGCACAGCGCAAACGTCAGGAACGACGCCGTCGAGATGAAGCGCGGATCGGTACGCGGCAGGTACTTCCCGGTGAGTGGCGACAGCAGGATGGCAAACAGCCCCACCGGCGCCATCACGAGACCGGCGTCGGTCGCGGTGTAGCCGATCTGCGTCTGCAGCCACAGCGGCAACAGCACGAGGTTGCCGAAGTAAAGGCCGTACCCGATCGACAGCGCAACCGTGCCGCCGGTGAAGTTTCGCATGCGGAACAGCGACAGGTCGACGACCGGGTGCTCGGCGGTCAATTCCCAGATGACGAAGAACGCGAACGCAATGACGGCCGTCAGCGCGAGCACGATGATGGTCGTCGACGCGAACCAGTCGAGATCCTTGCCCTTGTCGAGCATGATCTGCAGCGAGCCGACCCAGATGACCAGCAGCGCGAGGCCCACGCCGTCGATCGGCGCGCGGCGCACGGCCGACTCCCGACTGCGATAGATCGCCCACGTCGCGGCGGCGGCAGCGATGCCGACCGGGATGTTGACGTAGAAGATCCACGGCCACGAGTAGTTGTCCGAGATCCAGCCGCCGAGGATCGGGCCGGCAACCGGGGCGATCAGCGTCGTCATCGCCCATAGCGCGAGCGCCATTGGCGCCTTGGCGCGCGGATAGCTGGACAGCAGGAGCGCTTGGGACAGCGGAATCATCGGGCCCGCAACCGCGCCCTGGAGCACGCGCGACGCGAGCAGGAACGGCAGCGTCGGCGCGAGTCCGCACATCCACGACGAAATGACGAACAGGATGATCGACGCGAGGAACAGGCGAACCTGACCGAAGCGGTCGGTCAGCCAGCCCGTCAGCGGCACCGAGATTGCATTCGCGACCGCGAACGACGTAATGACCCACGTACCCTGGTCGGATGACACGCCGAGGTCGCCCGAGATGGTCGGGATCGCGACGTTCGCGATGGACGTGTCCAGCACGTTCATGAACACCGCGAGCGACACCGCGATCGTCCCGAGCAGGAGTTGCCCGCCCTGCAAGGGCGGGTGAGAGACAGGAGCCTGTGCCATGTCGGTTGTCTTTCCGGAGTCGGAACGGTTACATCATCTTCGCGACGGCGTTCGACTTCGCTGCGGCCGGCGCCGATGCGTTGCCGCCTGCGTTCTCGGCGATGACGCGCGCGATTTCGGCATCGGCTTCGTCGCCGTACTTCGCGAACACGTTGGTCTCGTAGACGGTGTTCGGCGCGTTCACGAGCTGGTCGCCGCGTTCGTCCTTGATGTCCACGTCGACCTGCATCGACAGGCCGATGCGCAGCGGGTGCTTGGCGAGATCCTTCGGATCGAGTTCGATCCGCACCGGCAGGCGCTGCACGACCTTGATCCAGTTACCCGTTGCGTTCTGCGCCGGCAGCAGCGAGAACGCCGAGCCCGTACCGGCCGAGAAGCCGACCACCTTGCCGTGGTAGACCGCCGACGAGCCATAGATGTCGGCCGTCAGTTCGACCGGCTGGCCGATGCGCATGTGCTTGAGCTGGACTTCCTTGAAGTTCGCATCGACCCACACCGCGTTCAGCGGCACCACCGACATCAGCGGATTGCCCGGCGACACGCGCTGGCCGACCTGCACCGAGCGTTTCGCGACGTAGCCGGTGACCGGCGCCGGCAGGACGTTACGTGCGTTCGCGAGGTACGCGTCGCGAACCTTCGCAGCGGCGGCCATCACGTTCGGGTGCGAGGCGATCGTCGTGTTCGCGGTCAGTGCGCGATTCGATGCGAGTTGTTGTTGCGCGGCATCGACCGATGCTTGCGCGGCCTTCACGGCGTCACGCGCATGCGAGATTTCTTCCTGCGACACGGCGCCCGTCTGCGCGACGGCCACGCGGCGGCGAAGGTCGTCCTCGGCCTTCGACAGGTCGGACTGGCGCAGCGCGACTTGCGCGCGGTACTGGTCGTCGTTGACGAACAGGCCGCGCACCTGGCGCACCGTTTGTGCGAGATTGGCTTCGGCCTGCTGCAGTGCGACCTGCGAGTCGGCAGGGTCGAGCACGACGAGCGGATCGCCGGCCTTGACCGTCTGCGTGTCGTCGGCCTTCACCGCGATCACGGTGCCGGTGACTTGCGGCGTGATCTGCACGACGTTGCCGTTCACGTACGCGTCGTCGGTCCCTTCATGGAAGCGGGCGACGAGGAAGTAGTACAGGCCATACGCGATGGCCGCGATCACGATGACCGCGACGAGCAGCGTCATCATCCGTTTGCGCTTGCCGTTGTTCTGCGGCTGCGCGCTGGCGGCGTTTTGTTGGTCGCTCATGGCGATTTTCTCCGTCCGTTATTTCGAGTGTCTGCGTAGTGGTGGCGCCGGATCAGTTGGCGGCCTGTTTTGTCGGCTTGTCGGCATCGGGTGCGGCGAGCGGCGTGCCGGTCGCGTCGAACCCGCCACCCAGCGCCTTGATCAGCGCGAGCTGCATGTCGCGGCGGCGCATCTTCAGGTTGGTCACCGTCTGCTCCGACGCGAGGCGGTTGCTGTCCGCGTTCAGCACCTGCAGCTGCGGCGACAGGCCGGCCTTGTAGCGGATGACCGCGAGGTCATAGGCGCGCGTCGATGCGTCGAGTGCGCGTTGCGCATCGCTCATCTGGCGATCGACCGCGCGGATCGACGCGACCTGCGTCGCGACGTCGTTCAGCGCGCTGATCAGCGTCTGGTTGTAGTTCGCCACCGACAGGTCGAAGTCCGCGTAGCGGCCCTTGAGCTGCGCGCGCAGCGCGCCGGCGTCGAAAATCGGCAGGTGGATCGCCGGGCCGAACTGTGCCTGGCGGCTCGCGAAGTTCAGGAATTTGCCCCAGCCGAACGCATCGAAGCCGAAGCCGGCCGCGAGGTTCACGTCGGGATAGAACTCGGCCTTCGCTTCCTTCACGTCGTGCATCGCGGCTTCGACCTGCCAGCGCGCGGCGACGATGTCGGGGCGGCGCGAGACGAGATCGGCCGGCAGGTTGCCGGGCAACGCGACTTCGCCGCTCGGGTTCAGCACGGGCGCCGCGATCTGCAGCCCGCGATCCGGGCCCTTGCCGAGCAGTGCCGCGAGCTGGTAGCGCACCGTCGTGATCTGGCCGTCGAGATCCGACAGCGAAGCCTGGGTCGTCGCGATGTTGCCGCGGGCCGTCTGGCGTTCGACGTTGGTGTCGAGGCCGGCCGATACGCGGCCGTCGGTGATCTTGCCGACCGTCTCGCGGTTGGTGATCTCGCGTTGGGCGATATCGCGCAGCGCATAGAGTTGCGCGAGCGAGTTGTAGGTGCGTGCGACCGACGACGCGAGCGTGATGCGCGCCTGCTGCATGTCGGCTTCGGCCGCCTTTTCCTGCGACACGGCGGTGTGCAGGCGTTCGCGGTTCTTGCCCCACAGGTCGAGTTCCCACGACGCGCTCGCGAGCGCGTTGTTCTCGCTGTACCACTGGCCGCCGTACGGGGGCGGGAACAGCGCGTTCGCCGAATACAGTTCGCGCGTCCACGAATAGCTGGCTTCCGCCTTCGGCATCAGGTTCGAACGCGACGATTCGATGTACGACGACGCCTTTGCGATACGCGCCTGCGCCTGCGCGATCGAAGGACTGCCCTGCAGGGCTTCGTCGATCAGCTTCGGCAACTGCGGATCGCCGAACTGGCTGGCCCAGTCGAGCACCGGCCACTGGCCGCCCTGGGCCGGCAGGCTCTGCGCGGATTCGAATTGCGATGCGGGGGCGATCTGCTTGTCGCTCTTGATGCCGATGTAATTGGCGCAGCCCGCAAGCGCCAGTGCGGCGACCGCGGCGGCGACGGCGGTGCGGCACGACCCGGCGCGCACGGACAACGGGGAGGATTTCATCGCGCTGATCCCTGACTCGGAATGAATGATGGACACTGCAAGGATTTCCTTACATTAATCTGTCAAAAGTAATTGTTATGGCAACTATTACGTGATGCTGCCGCCGGCGGTCTCGCAGTAGTTGCTGAGAATGCGGCGGAGCATGCTCTTCAGGAACCCGACTTCTTCCGGCGTAAACCCGTCCAGCACCTGGTCGAGCACGCTGCGGAAAATCGGCGGCAGCCGTTCGGCGAGCGCACGGCCTTCGTCGGTCAGCTCGAGGCGCACGACACGCCGATCCTCGATGCTGCGGACGCGGGACAGCAGGCCGCGTTTCTCGACCCGGTCGAGCAGGCGCGTGACCGCGCTTGCGTCGATCCCGTACTCGCGCGCGAGCTCGGCGGCCGTCGAGCACTTGCCGACCGCGATCATGAACAGCATGCTCGCCTGCGTGCCCGTGATGCCGAGCTCTTCCTGCGTGCGTTGCGTGACGAGGTTGGTCATCACCGACTTCACGCGCGACATCAGATAGCCGACGCTGTCGTTCATCTGATACGAAGACAGCGGCGAAACGGGTGGTTGGGTAGAGGAATCCGACATAAAACCCTGAAGCTGCAATAGTTGACTAGGCAGCAGTATAGGCACAATTGCTTGCCGCGGCAAATGTTAATCGAACGGCAAAGGGCGCGCTTCGGGCCTCAAAAAGCCCTGATAGCGATAAGGTTTCTTGAGCTCGCGGGCGCCGTCCGCTTCGCCTGATCGGCGCGTTCGAGGGGAGGGCGTGCCGGCCGGCTGGTCAAGTTGCACCGCGTCCGACAGCTCTCGACATTCTCACGTGCTATAATTTGTGGCTTTCCAAGCTGCAATGTGCGCGCGCCCGTGAAAAACGAGCGGGCGCGTTTGCGCGTTCAAACGATTTCCAGGTTTCTATGACCCGCGCCCTTCGCAATATCGCCATCATCGCCCACGTCGACCACGGCAAGACCACGCTCGTCGACCAACTGCTCCGCCAGTCCGGCACCTTCCGCGAGAACCAGCAGATTGCGGAGCGGGTGATGGACTCGAACGACATCGAAAAAGAGCGCGGGATCACGATTCTCGCGAAGAACTGCGCGGTCGAGTACGAAGGCACGCACATCAACATCGTCGACACGCCGGGGCACGCGGACTTCGGTGGCGAGGTCGAGCGCGTGCTGTCGATGGTCGACTCGGTGCTGCTGCTCGTCGACGCGGTCGAAGGCCCGATGCCGCAGACCCGCTTCGTCACGAAGAAGGCGCTCGCGCTCGGCCTGAAGCCGATCGTCATCGTCAACAAGATCGACCGTCCGGGTGCGCGGATCGACTGGGTCATCAACCAGACCTTCGACCTGTTCGACAAGCTCGGCGCAACCGAGGAGCAGCTCGATTTCCCGATCGTCTACGCATCGGGCCTGAACGGCTATGCGTCGCTCGATCCGTCGGCGCGCGAGGGTGACATGCGCCCGCTGTTCGAAGCGGTCCTCGAGCACGTGCCGGTCCGTCCGGCCGATCCGGAAGCGCCGCTGCAGCTGCAGATCACGTCGCTCGACTATTCGACGTACGTCGGCCGGATCGGCGTCGGCCGCATCACGCGCGGTCGCATCAAGCCGGGCCAGCCTGTCGTGATGCGCTTCGGCCCGGATGGCGACGTGCTGAACCGCAAGATCAACCAAGTGCTGTCGTTCACGGGCCTCGAGCGCGTGCAGGTCGATTCGGCCGAAGCGGGCGACATCGTGCTGATCAACGGTATTGAAGACGTCGGTATCGGCGCAACGATCTGCGCGGTGGATACGCCGGAAGCGCTGCCGATGATCACCGTCGACGAGCCGACGCTGACGATGAACTTCCTCGTCAACTCGTCGCCGCTCGCCGGCCGCGAAGGCAAGTTCGTCACGAGCCGCCAGATCCGCGACCGCCTGATGAAGGAACTGAATCACAACGTCGCGCTGCGCGTGAAGGATACGGGCGACGAAACGGTGTTCGAAGTGTCGGGCCGCGGCGAGCTGCACCTGACGATTCTCGTCGAGAACATGCGCCGCGAAGGCTACGAGCTGGCCGTGTCGCGTCCGCGCGTCGTGATGCAGGAAATCGACGGCGTGAAGAACGAGCCGTACGAGCTGCTGACGGTCGACGTCGAAGACGAGCATCAGGGTGGCGTGATGGAAGAGCTTGGCCGCCGCAAGGGCGAGATGCTCGACATGGCGTCGGACGGCCGCGGCCGCACGCGCCTGGAGTACAAGATCTCGGCGCGTGGCCTGATCGGCTTCCAGAGCGAATTCCTGACGCTCACGCGCGGCACGGGCCTGATGAGCCACATCTTCGACTCGTACGCACCGGTCAAGGACGGCTCGGTCTTCGAGCGACGCAACGGCGTGCTGATCTCGCAGGACGACGGCGCTGCCGTGGCCTACGCACTGTGGAAGCTGCAGGATCGCGGCCGCATGTTCGTGAAGCCGGGTGACGCACTCTATGAGGGCATGATCATCGGTATCCACAGCCGTGACAACGACCTCGTCGTGAACCCGATCAAGGGCAAGCAGCTGACCAACGTGCGTGCGTCGGGCACCGACGAAGCCGTGCGCCTCGTGCCGCCGGTCCAGATGTCGCTCGAGTACGCGGTCGAATTCATCGACGACGACGAGCTCGTCGAAGTGACGCCGCAGTCGATCCGTCTGCGCAAGCGTCACCTGAAGGAACACGAGCGTCGCCGCGCAAGCCGCGAAGGCGCGGTCGACTAAGCGTTTCGACCGGGGTTCATGCATGACAAAAAAGGCTGCCTGCGGGCGGCCTTTTTCGCATCCGCGCGGAGTGTAATCGGGGCGCCTGCAAAACACTGTTTCTGCGGGTCGTGGCAATCCGGCAAAACCCCGTCACGCGGTGCTTTCAGGCACATTTCACCGTGAACTTCGGTATCGGTTCTGTGATATGCTGCGCGCACGCAAGTTTTAGGTCCTTCCAAGCAAGACTTGATTCGCAATCCGCTAAACGGTCAGGCCGTGTCGCGGAAGGTTGAGTAACCCGCTATTTCTCGAGAAGCTCGAAGAAAGGTGAGCGTAAAATGTCAGATGTAATGAAGCAGTTTCAGCTGAACTCCTATCTGTTCGGCGGCAATGCTTCGTACGTTGAAGAACTGTACGATGCATACCTCAACAATCCGGCATCGGTGCCGGAGAACTGGCGAGAGTATTTCGACGCGCTGCAGAACGTTCCTGCAACGGACGGCTCGAATGCCAATGACGTCGCCCATTTTCCGATCGTCGAATCGTTCGCCGAGCGCGCGAAGGCCAATGCCTTCATCCCGCGCGAAAGCACGACCAATCTGGCTGCGGCACGCAAGCAGGTGCACGTCCAGTCGCTCATCAGCGCCTATCGCTTCCTCGGCTCGCAATGGGCCAATCTGGATCCGCTGAAGCGTCGCGAACGTCCCGCCATTCCCGAGCTCGAACCCGCGTTCTACGATTTCTCCGAAGGCGACCTCGACCAGACGTACAGCGCAAGCAACCTGTACTTCGGTTTCGACCAGGCTTCGCTGCGTGACATCGTCAAGGGCCTGCGCGACACGTACTGCGGCACGATCGGCGCCGAATACATGTACATCAGCGACCCGGAACAGAAGCGCTGGTGGCAGGAGCGCCTGGAGTCGACCCGCGCGACGCCGAACTTCTCGGCAGACGAGAAGAAGCACATCCTGAATCGCCTGACGGCATCGGAAGGTCTCGAGCGCTATCTGCACACCAAGTACGTCGGCCAGAAGCGCTTCTCGCTCGAAGGCGGCGAAAGCTTCATCGCGGCGATGGACGAAGTCGTCCAGCACTCGGGCAAGCGCGGCGTGCAGGAAATCATCATCGGCATGGCCCACCGCGGCCGTCTGAACGTGCTGGTCAACACGCTGGGCAAGATGCCGGCCGACCTGTTCGCCGAATTCGAAGGCAAGCACGTCGACGACCTGCCGGCTGGTGACGTGAAGTACCACAAGGGCTTCTCGTCGGACGTGTCGACGGAAGGCGGCCCGGTCCACCTGTCGCTCGCATTCAACCCGTCGCACCTCGAAATCGTGAACCCGGTGGTCGAAGGTTCCGCGAAGGCGCGTATGGATCGTCGCGGCGACGAAGACGGCCTGCAGGTGCTGCCGGTGCAGATCCACGGTGACGCGGCCTTCGCAGGCCAGGGCGTCGTGATGGAAACGCTGAACCTCGCGCAGACGCGCGGCTACGGCACGCACGGCACGCTGCACATCGTCATCAACAACCAGATCGGCTTCACGACGTCCGACCCGCGCGATGCGCGCTCGACGCTGTACTGTACCGACGTCGTCAAGATGATCGAGGCGCCGGTGCTGCACGTGAACGGCGACGATCCGGAAGCCGTCGTGCTCGCGATCCAGATCGCGATCGACTACCGGATGCAGTTCCACAAGGATGTCGTGATCGACATCGTCTGCTTCCGCAAGCTGGGCCACAACGAGCAGGACACGCCGGCGGTCACGCAGCCGCTGATGTACAAGAAGATCGCGCAGCACCCGGGCACCCGTGCGCTGTACGCCGAGAAGCTCGTGCAGCAGGGCGTGATCACCGCGGAAGACGCCGACAACTACGTGAAGGCGTACCGCAAGGCGATGGATGACGGTCACCACACGGTCGACCCGGTCCTGTCGAACTACAAGAGCAAGTACGCGGTCGACTGGGTTCCGTTCCTGAACCGCAAGTGGACGGATGCAGCCGACACGGCCGTGCCGCTCGCAGAACTGAAGCGCCTCGGCGAACGCATCACGACGGTCCCGGAAAACTTCAAGGTCCACCCGCTCGTCGAGCGCGTGATCAACGACCGCCGCAACATGGCGCGTGGCGACCAGCCGCTCGACTGGGGCATGGGCGAGCACCTCGCGTACGCGTCGCTCGTCGCATCGGGCTACTCGGTGCGCCTGACCGGCCAGGACTCGGGCCGCGGCACGTTCACGCACCGTCACGCGGTGCTGCACGACCAGAACCGTGAGCGCTGGAACGACGGCACGTACGTGCCGCTGCAGAACATCGCTGAAGGCCAGGCGAAGTTCACGGTGATCGACTCGGTGCTGTCGGAAGAAGCGGTGCTGGGCTTCGAATACGGTTACTCGACCGCCGAGCCGAACACGCTCGTGCTGTGGGAAGCGCAGTTCGGCGACTTCGTCAACGGCGCGCAGGTCGTGATCGACCAGTTCATCTCGTCGGGCGAAGTGAAGTGGGGCCGCGTGTCGGGTCTCACGATGCTGCTGCCGCACGGCTACGAAGGCCAGGGTCCGGAACACTCGTCGACGCGTATCGAGCGTTTCCTGCAACTGTGTGCGGATCACAACATGCAGGTCGTTCAACCGACGACGCCGGCGCAGATTTTCCACCTGCTGCGTCGCCAGATGATCCGCCTGTTCCGCAAGCCGCTGATCGTCGCGACGCCGAAGTCGCTGCTGCGCCACAAGGAAGCAGTGTCGGACCTGTCGGAACTGGCGAAGGGCTCGTTCCAGCCGGTGCTGGGCGAAACCGACGGCGGTATCGACGCGAAGAAGGTCAAGCGCGTGCTGGCATGCTCGGGCCGAGTGTATTACGACCTCGTTGCACATCGCCGCGAAGCGAAGGCGAACGACGTCGCGATCATCCGTATCGAGCAGCTGTATCCGTTCGCGCACAAGCAGTTCGAAGCCGAAATGAAGAAGTACGAGAACGCGACTGAAGTGGTCTGGGTGCAGGACGAGCCGCAGAACCAGGGCCCCTGGTTCTACGTCGAGCACCATCTGAAGGAAGGCATGAAGGAAGGGCAGAAGCTGGCATACAGCGGCCGCCCGGCTTCGGCCTCGCCGGCGGTTGGCTACTACGCGAAGCACTACGAGCAGCAGAAGGCCCTCATCGAAGGTGCATTCGGCCGCCTGAAGAGCGCATCGATCGCGAAATAACCGACGGAAGCGAAACGGGAAGGCGCCATGCGCTTTCCCGTCTCTTTTGGCCCGCCGGGCGCGTTGCGCGCCGCATTGGCCGAAGGAATCGCACGAACCTCGTCAATACCCAGATTAAGCATCCAGGAAAATCACATGGCTATCGTAGAAGTCAAAGTCCCCCAGCTTTCGGAGTCGGTTTCGGAAGCCACCATGCTGCAGTGGAAGAAGAAGCCGGGCGAAGCAGTCGCACAAGACGAAATCCTGATCGAACTCGAGACCGACAAGGTCGTGCTCGAAGTGCCGGCGCCGGCCGCTGGCGTGCTCGCGCAAGTGCTGCAGAACGACGGTGACACCGTCGTTGCTGATCAGCTGATCGCGACGATCGACACCGAAGCGAAGGCAGGTGCAGCCGAAGCCGCGGCAGGCGCCGCCGAAGTCAAGCCGGCAGCAGCGCCTGTTGCAGCCGCACCGGCAGCACAGCCGGTCGCCGCAGCTGCATCGTCGACGACCGCATCGCCGGCCGCATCGAAGCTGCTGGCCGAGAAGGGCCTGTCGGCGGGCGACGTCGCAGGTTCGGGCCGCGACGGCCGCGTCACGAAGGGCGACGCGCTGGCAGCAGGCAGCGCACCGAAGGCCGCTCCGGCTGCCGCACCGGCCAAGACGGCCGCTGCGAAGCCGTCGCTGCCGGACGTGAAGGTGCCGGCGTCGGCGACGACCTGGCTGAACGACCGTCCGGAGCAGCGCGTGCCGATGTCGCGCCTGCGTGCGCGTATCGCCGAGCGCCTGCTCGAGTCGCAACAGACCAACGCGATCCTGACGACGTTCAACGAAGTGAACATGGCCCCGGTCATGGAACTGCGCAACAAGTACAAGGACAAGTTCGAGAAGGAACATGGCGTGAAGCTCGGCTTCATGTCGTTCTTCGTGAAGGCGGCCGTGCACGCGCTGAAGAAGTTCCCGCTCGTGAACGCGTCGATCGACGGTAACGACATCGTCTATCACGGCTACTTCGACATCGGTATCGCTGTCGGCTCGCCGCGCGGCCTCGTCGTGCCGATCCTGCGCAACGCGGATCAGCTGAGCCTCGCCGAGATCGAAAAGAAGATCGCCGAGTTCGGCCAGAAGGCGAAGGACGGCAAGCTGTCGATCGAGGAAATGACGGGCGGTACGTTCTCGATCTCGAACGGCGGCGTGTTCGGCTCGATGCTGTCGACCCCGATCATCAACCCGCCGCAGTCGGCAATCCTCGGCGTGCACGCGACGAAGGAGCGTCCGGTCGTCGAAAACGGCCAGATCGTGATCCGCCCGATCAACTACCTCGCGCTGTCGTACGACCACCGCATCATCGACGGCCGCGAAGCCGTGCTGTCGCTCGTCGCGATGAAGGATGCGCTGGAAGATCCGGCACGCCTGCTGCTCGACCTGTAAGCCGAGTTTCACCGCATTGACCCGCTCCGCACGGGCGCGCGACACGCGCTGCCCGTGCGGACGCACAAGAAGAAAGGATTGCCATGTCCAAGGAATTTGACGTCGTCGTGATCGGCGCCGGCCCCGGCGGCTACATCGCCGCGATTCGCGCCGCGCAGCTGGGCAAGACCGTTGCCTGTATCGAAAAGTGGAAGAACCCGGCCGGCGCGCTGAAGCTCGGCGGCACCTGCCTGAACGTCGGCTGCATCCCGTCGAAGGCGCTGCTCGCGTCGTCGGAAGAGTTCGAGAACACGTCGCACCACCTGGCCGACCACGGCATCACGGTTGACGGCGTGAAGATCGACGTCGCGAAGATGCTCGGCCGCAAGGACGCGATCGTCGAGAAGATGACGAGCGGGATCGAGTTCCTGTTCAAGAAGAACAAGATCACCTGGCTGAAGGGCCACGGCAAGTTCACCGGCAAGACCGACGCCGGCGTGCAGATCGAAGTGAGCGGCGAGGGTGAAACCGAAGTCGTCACCGCGAAGAACGTGATCATCGCGACGGGCTCGAAGGCGCGTCACCTGCCGGGCGTCCCGGTCGACAACAAGATCGTGTCGGACAACGAAGGTGCGCTGACGTTCGACGCGGTGCCGAAGAAGCTCGCCGTGATCGGCGCAGGCGTGATCGGCCTCGAACTCGGTTCGGTGTGGCGTCGCCTGGGTGCCGAAGTGACGGTGCTCGAAGCGCTGCCGGCATTCCTCGGCGCAGCTGACGAAGCGCTCGCGAAGGAAGCGGCCAAGCTGTTCAAGAAGCAGGGCCTCGACATCCATCTCGGCGTGAAGATCGGCGAAGTGAAGACGACCGCGAACGGCGTGTCGATCGCCTACACGGACAAGGACGGCAACGCGCAGACGCTCGACGCCGACCGCCTGATCGTGTCGGTCGGCCGCGTGCCGAACACCGACAACCTCGGCCTCGAGGCAATCGGCCTGAAGGCGAACGAACGCGGCTTCATCGACGTGGACGACCACTGCCGTACGGCGGTGCCGAACGTGTACGCGATCGGCGACGTGGTGCGTGGCCCGATGCTCGCGCACAAGGCGGAAGACGAAGGCGTGCTGGTCGCGGAAGTGATCGACGGCCAGAAGCCGCACATCGACTACAACTGCATTCCGTGGGTGATCTACACGTACCCGGAAATCGCATGGGTCGGCAAGACGGAGCAGCAGCTGAAGGCGGAAGGCCGCGAGATCAAGTCGGGCAAGTTCCCGTTCTCGATCAACGGCCGCGCGCTCGGCATGAACGCGCCGGACGGCTTCGTGAAGATGATCGCGGATGCGAAGACCGACGAACTGCTCGGCGTGCACGTGATCGCGGCGAACGCGTCGGACCTGATCGCGGAAGCCGTCGTGGCGATGGAATTCAAGGCGGCGTCGGAAGACATCGCCCGTATCTGCCATCCGCACCCGTCGATGTCGGAAGTGATGCGCGAAGCGGCGCTCGCCGTCGACAAGCGTTCGCTGAACAGCTGAGCGCGGTATAGCGCCGGCCGGCCATCGGCCGGCGCAGCCGTCTCGTGACGAGGGCGGGCGGGGTTTCCCGTCCGCCTTCGTTTTTTCCGGTTTGCCCGATGAACGTCACCGAATACTACACGCGCGAATTGACCACGCGCGGCTATCAGTCCGATCCCGCGCAGCGTGCCGCCGTCGACCGCCTGCAGGAATGTTTCGACGAGTGGGTCGAGTACAAGTCGCGCCGCTCGAACGCATTCAAGAAGCTCATCAATCATCCCGACCTCCCGCGCGGCGTCTACATGTGGGGCGGCGTCGGTCGCGGCAAGAGCTTCCTGATGGACAGCTTCTACGCGGTCGTGCCCGTGCAGCGCAAGACGCGCCTGCATTTCCACGAATTCATGCGCGAGGTGCACCGCGAGCTCGAGGAATTGAAAGGGCAGGCCGATCCGCTCGACGAACTCGCACGGCGCATCGCGAAGCGCTACCGGCTGATCTGCTTCGACGAGTTCCACGTGTCGGATATTGCCGATGCGATGATCCTGTATCGTCTGCTCGACCGCTTGTTCAACAACGGCGTGCAGTTCGTGATGACGTCCAACTACGATCCCGATGACCTGTATCCGGACGGCCTGCATCGCGACCGCATGCTGCCGGCGATCGCGCTGATCAAGTCCCGGCTCGACGTGCTCAATGTCGATGCGGGTGTCGATTATCGCCAGCGCACGCTTGCGCAGGTGAAGATGTATCACACGCCACTTGGCGCGGACGCCGATCGCGAATTGCGGCATGCGTTCCAGAAGCTCGCTGCCGTTCCCGACGAAAGCCCGCTCCTGCATATCGAGAAGCGCGAGCTGAAGGCGCTGCGCAAGGCGGACGGCGTCGTATGGTTCGACTTCGCGACGCTGTGCGGCGGCCCGCGCTCGCAGAACGACTATCTCGAGCTCGCAAGCCGCTTCCACGCGATCGTGCTGTCCGAGGTGCCGCAGATGTCGCCGCGGATGGCGTCCGAGGCGCGCCGCTTTACGTGGCTCATCGACGTGCTGTACGACCACAAGGTCAAGCTGCTGATGTCCGCGGCGGTGCCGGCGGAGCAGTTGTACATCGAAGGCCCGATGGCCAACGAGTTTGCACGTACGGTGTCGCGAATCGTCGAGATGCAGTCGAAGGAATATATCGAAACGCCGCGCCGCATCGTCGATACGTCGCTGACCTGAGTGCGATTTCCGGCAATTGGCGGGATTCAAACGTCAATTCCGGTCAAATCAAGGCAATCTCGGGGTATTTTCGGATTTGTCTTATATTCATTGTTGAGGTGAGCCGATATCGTTGTGTCATGGTTACTAAGGCTGGAGAGGTCCATGACACCGTATCGCGATCTGACCGAACACGAGTGGCGCTGCGTCGCGCCGCTTCTGCCCGAAATGCAGCCGCGCACCGAGTTGCGCGGCCGTCCGTTGGCCAATACGCGTGCCGTCCTGAACGGCGTGCTCTGGGTGATCTACAGTGGCGCAACGTGGTCGGCCATGCCGCGCCGTTACCCTTCGTATCAAACTTGCCATCGGCGCTTCAAGGTCTGGCACGAGACGGGTACGTTGATGAGTATCATGCGTGAGCTCTATGGCGACGCAGGCGTAAATCTGTGCAATGAATTGTCCACGCGAATGCGCAAGCACACGCAATCGAAAGCGGCGGAAGCGCGCAGCAATGTGGCGCCCGCGTATCGCGCACCTGGCAGCTATGCGTCTGACACGCTGAAACATGCAGCGTGATGTCCGCAGGTTCCAGTTTCGCACGCACCAAAACAAAATCGGCCTGACGACTTCGTCGCAGGCCGATTTTTTCATTGAGCCGCGCGTTTAAGCGCGAGTCGCATTATTGCTGGCGAACCCAGGTCTGCGAACGACCGAGCAGCGACACGCCGATATAACCGCGCACGACGAGTTTCTGGCCGCCGTCTTCAAGCGTCATCTTGCACTTGTAGACCTTGCCGTTCTCCGGGTCGAGAATGTTGCCGCCGTCCCAGTGGTCGCCTTCCTTCTTCATTGCCTTGATGATCGTCATGCCCTTGATGAGCTGATCCTTGCGCTCGTCCGTGCAGGCGGTACAGCGGCGATCAGGCGTATCGTTCGCACCGAGGCCCTTGACGACCTTGCCGTTCAGCGCACCGTCGCCGTCTTCGGAGATCTGCACGAGAGCCTTCGGCTGATGGGTGCTGTCGTCGATCGTCTGCCACATGCCGATGGGGCTGTCTGCTTGTGCGAGCGTGGGAGCAGCGCAAGCGAGCAGTGCGCCGGCGATGGCGATTGCACGCAACGGGCGGGTCAGTTGAATCATTGTCATCCTCCTTGTTTTGCATGTCGTGTTCGATTTGCCCGCACGACCGTCTGCATGGGGCGGGCATGTTGCGAGCTTCGCCAGAATACGTGAAACCACGCGCCACGTTTGATAGAGGGGACTCTAATCGAAACAGCCCGCGTGGCGCGGGCTGTTTGGTGACCGATCAGTTGAGCTGATACGAGAATGCGGCGTTGATGCGTGGGCTGCGTGATGCACTTTCGACGGGCGCGTCACCCACCGGCTTCGCGACGTTCAGGTCGAGGCTGTAGAAGCGGCTGTCCGTGAAACGTACGCCGATGCCGACCGACGACATGCGGTTCGGCGACGGCGTGCCCGCGTGCAGGTATACGCGCGCCATGTCGTAGGCGATGTACGGCGTAACGGATTTCATATACGTCCAGCCCGGCGTGAAGCCGCGGTTGACCTCCAGCGACATCCCCCATCCCGAGTCGCCCGACGCTTCGCCTGGCTGATAGCCGAGCGCGTAGCGCGTCGAACCGAACGAGATCTGCTCGGACGTCGGCAGCGAGTCGGGGCTGTATTGCCCGGTCAGCGAGACTGACGTGCCGATCCGGAACGGCCATTCGTTCGTTTGCGTGAAGGTTGCGCCGGTGCGGACGAAGGTCAGTGATGTCGGGTCGGCGTAGGTATACGTCGTGCCGTTGACCAGGCCGGTCTGCGACTTCGATGCGCCGAGGATGTCGAACGCCTTGGCCACATTGACGCTCAGTTTTCGCACCTGCTTCGGTTGTACGCTTGTGTAGTCGAGCTGCAATTGCAGCACGCGTACCTGCGACCTGTTGTCGAGCGTGTTGCCGTTGATTTTGTTCTGATAGTTGTCGTCGTTGTGCGCTGCATAGCCCGACACTGTACCGAGCAGGCTGCGCTGGTTGTTCAGAAGTATTGGGTAGGATGCCGAAAGACCGAGCTTCTCATTTTTTACGGTTCGCTGAACGGTCGATGGCAGCCCCGGATTGTCGGTCGGCTTGCCGCGATACGTGCTCGCGTCGAGGCGCGTGATCAGGCCGCTACTGCCGACGGGTACCGCGCCGCTGAATGCGAAATAGGTCTGCTTGTCGCGCCCCGGCGGCGCCAGCGCGGAAATGCTCAGTTGCTCGCCGAACGACGTGAGGCCGTTTTCGGTGGCGGTGATGAGGCCCTGGACGCCCGGGTGGTTGAAGTCGATACCGGTACTGACGTTGAACGGCTTGCGGTCGACCGCGAGTTCTAGCGTCGTGGCACCGTCGGTGGTTTGCGGCGGCGGTACGTTCGCCTTTACCGTGAGGCCGGGCAACAGGCCGAACGTGTTCACGTAGCGTTCGAACGTCGCGCGGCGCAGCGGGCGATCGGCGGTGATATGCGCGGCGATCGCACGAATCTTCGATTCCATCGCACCGGGCTTGCCGGTGACCTTGACGTCCGACACATAGCCTTCGACAACCGTGATGCGCACGACGCCGTTCTCGAACGTCTGGGCAGGAACGAATGCGAACGACAGCGCGAAGCCGCGATCCTGGTACAGCTTCGTCACGCCGTTGGCGGTTTCGATCAATTCGCCGATCGTGATGTCCTTGCCGACGAGAGGGGTGAAGCGACGCGAGATTTCCTCGAACGGCACGGACTTCACGCCTTCGACCTGGAACGTCGTCGGCGTCAGATGGCGCGACAGCAACTCCTGCAACTGCGGCGCTTGCGGTGCGACCTGCACGGTCACGTTCGGGCCGGTTTTCGGCGCGTTGATCTGGGGGAGGGAGTCGAGCGGGTTACCCCCGACGCGCGTTTGTGCATGTGCCGTGCCTGCTGCCGCGATGGCGAGCAGCATCATCCATCTGTCGAGTCTGGATTTCATTGTTCTTCCTCGTTGGCCTTGCTTTTCGTCTTCTTTGTAATGCCGGCGCGCGACACCAGGGTGCCGCGCGCCGCGTGCCGCAATGCCGGTCGTATTTGTACGGTCGCGCCATCCGCTCCGGCTGCGAAGGTGCGACCGTCCTCCTTACTTGCCAACGCTACCCAGCGTACCCAGCAACCCCGTTACCGGTGCCAGCAGGCCCGTCGAGCCGCCGCCCGACGTCGCCGTACCCGTGACGCTGCCGACCAGCGACGTGACCGGCGCGAGCGGGCTCGCGCCACCGGATCCTGCCGCGCCGCCAACTGCTCCGGTGACAGTATTCAGCAAACCGGTGACAGGCGCGAGAGGGTTTGCACTGCCTGCGCCACCCGTTGCGCCGCCGAGCGTGCCCGTGACCGTCGACACGAGATTCGTGACCGGGGCGAGCGGGCCGCCGCTGCCGCCCGCCGCACCGCTCAGTGCGCCGGTAACGGTGGAGACGAGGCCGGTGACGGGTGCGAGCGGGCTGCTGCCCGAGCCGCCGGTCGCGCCGCCGAGTGCGCCCGTGAGCGAGCCGAGCGGCGTCGAGCCGAGACCCGACAGCAGGCCGCCGAGCGGATTCGTCGAGCCGGAACCCGACGACGTGCCGTTCTGCACGCTCGCCGTCGAGCCGCCGACGAGGCTCGTGATCAGGCCGGGGATCGGTGCCGCGCCGTTCGGGCCGTTCGGATTGACGAGGCCACCCGCGTTGGTCACGGTGTTGCCGACGGCGGTCACGAGCTGACCGACGTCGCCGACGAGCGGCTGGCTCGACGTGCCTCCGACCTGCTTGCCGGCCGAGCTGATCGCGCCACCGACCTGGCCGAGCAGTCCCGAGACGGGTTGGCCGAGGCCGGTCGTCGTGCCGACCTGTTGCGTGACCTGGCCGGCGGTGATCACGAGCGGAGTGATCGCCGAACTGAGCGGCTGCGTCACTTGCTGCACGGCGCCCGACGACAGCGTCGAGCCGATCGTCGTGCCGGCGGCCGTCAAGCCGTTGGCCACCGTGTCGAGCACGGTGCCGACCGGGGTCGTGACGGGCGCGAGCGGCGCGAGCTGGCCCGTGCCGAGCGCCTTGACCGTCGAGCTCAGCCCGGACACCGTGTTGCTCGTCGCGCCGACCACATTGCCGAGGCCGGCGACGGTCGTGCCGACCGGATCCTTAGTCGTCCCGATCTGTCCCAGGCCATTGCTCACGGCATCGGCGGCTGCGCCGACGATCGTGCCGGTGCTGGAGAGCGTGCTGCCGACGCCCTTCGTCACGCCGTCGCCGAGGCCCGGCACGCTGATGTTGCCGACCGTGCTGCCGAGGTCGGTGGCCGTCTGACCAACCGTGCTGACGACACCCTTGGTGCCGGTGGACGTGCCGCTGGTGCCGCTCGTGCTCGGCGTGCCGCTCGTGCTGCTGGGGTTGTTGTTGCTGCTGGTCGGCGGCGAGCTCACGCCGCCGCCGCCGCAGGCGGCCAGCAGGCAGGCGGCGGCGAAGGCCGTAAGGGGCACGCGCCACTGGCTCAGGGTGGCTGTCGTGAGAGAACGTTGCTGGGACATGATTGACTCCTCGCTGTCTTGTCGATTGATGAATGTTGGTTTACTTGCCGTGCGTGCCACCGAGCAGGCCGCCGATCAGCGACGTGACAGGCGCGAGCGGATTCGACGACGAGCCCGAGTTCGTGACGGCGCCCGTGCCGCCGGTCAATGCCGGCGCGCCGACCGCGCTGGTCACCGTGGACACGACGTTCGTGACCGGGGCGAGCGGGCTGCTGCCGCCTGCGCCGCCCGTCGCGCTGCCGAGTGCGCCCGTCACCGTGCCGAGGAGGCCCGTGACCGGAGCGAGCGGGCTGCTGCCACCCGTTGCGCCGCCGAGTGCGCCCGTGACCGTCGAGACGAGGCCCGTGACCGGGGAGAGCGGACCACCGCTGCCGCCTGCTGCGCCGCCGAGTGCGCCC